>DATBAY010000325.1:0-4715 GCA_036271295.1 Lacipirellulaceae bacterium
TGCCGATGGAAGTGCATCAGCAGTTGCTCGCCCACCGGCCGGTCATGGTCCAGCATTTCCGAGTGCTGCCCCGCCTCGTCAAACCACACGAGCGTATGCGGCAGGTCGAGAAACGCGATCCCGCGTTGGCACACAACCTGCAAATCGGCCGGCCGCCGAAACGCCGCCGCTTCCTGCCACTGCGGCGCCACATAACTCCCGCATGCAATTTGCGCCACGGGCCCCGTCCCGACTTCGCCCGTCGGCGAGAAATCGAGCGTCATGACGAGATAGTCGTTCGGCCCCGATTCATGCCGCGCCGCCGCCCCGCGCGGCGCCGAGCTGTGACTCGCGCCGACGACGCTCGAGGCCTCGACCCCCACCACGTCGCGGCACCAGTCGACCATTTCCGTCAGTTGCCGCATGTCGGTCGTGTAAAACGACCGCCCGTTCTCCGGCCGCGAGGTGAACCGCCGATTGCAGAACAGTAGCCGCGGCAAGCCCAGCCGCGTCGCCATGAGTTCCTTCAGCCGCAGGGTCGCCGGCGCCAGCCGGCACGGGAACTCGGCCATGAACGCCACACCCGCATCTCGCACCCGCCGACGGACTTCATCTGCTTCGTGGGTTTCGAGATCCAATGCCGCCGAGCAATAGATGGCCTTCCCTGCTTCGCACGCGGCCAGAATCGGAAGCGCCCCATACCACCGGGCCGAGAGCAGCATGACCGCATCGATGTCACCACTACACGCCAGCGCACGAAATCCGTCGCACATCCGTGCCGGCCAACGCTGGGCGATCTCCGCTGCCCGGTGGGCCACAGGATCGCAGAATGCGCGCACCTCGAACCGATCCGCCAGCGCACGAAGCGCCGGCGCGTGCCGCGTTTCCCACGCTTGCCCAAGACCAACGACACCAACTCGAAGTTTCAAGGTTACCGACCGCGGGGGTTAATACGAGGACCAAGCCGACCTATACAACTTTCCTATGTTCAAGACCGAGTATCAAGATGAATTGTACGCCGGCAGCAAACCAATTTCGCCTAGCCGCTAAGCTCCGCCAGCATTTCCGCCAGAAGTTCCATCGGCAGGCCTACCACGTTCGATTCGCTTCCTTCCACGATATGCACCCAGCCCAAGCGATCTTGGTAGCCGAAAGAGCCAGCTTTGCCCTCCCACTGCCCACTGTCGAGGTATTCATCGAGTTGCTCATCCGAGAGACTATCCATGCGAAGTTTCGTCACGGCCATCTTAATAAGGGGAGTTCCCACGTTGAGCGGCCACAAACAAACGCCCGTCAAAACGCGATGGTCCCGCCCACTGAGCTGCGAGAGCATCGCTCGCGCGTGCGATTCATCCCGCGGCTTACCGAGCACGAAGCCATCCAAATCGGCAACTGTATCGGCCGCCAGAATGATCGTCTGCGGATCCAAAAGCTTAGAAATTTCACCGGCGAGAAGCTGCTGCCGCACCGCCGCGGCTTTGCGAAAGGCCAAATCCGTTACCAGCCCCGCGGGGCCCGATTCGCTGCAGACCCCGCACTCCACATCCTCATTCGCCGGAACTACCGTGAACACATACCCAGCCTGCTCCAATAACTCACGTCGCCGCGGCGAACCGCTTGCCAAAACGAGGGGCGGCAAGCTGTTCGTTTTGGAAGTGAGGGCAGGCTCCATACGCACGAATTCTAACGAGGTCGCCCGCCGCGACGCCAGTTACAATGCGAATATGCTCGACGTGCTCTACGAAGACAACCATTTACTCGTGGTCAACAAGCCCGCCCTGCTGCCCACGATGGGTGTGGCAGAGGATCGCAGTTCGCTGCTGGCAGTCGCCAAGCAATACGTTCGACGGAAGTACAACAAGCCGGGCAATGTTTATTTGGGAATCGTAAGCCGGCTGGATGCACCGGTCACTGGCGTTGTGCTCATCGCGCGAACTTCCAAAGCGGCCGGCCGACTCGCCGAGCAATTTCGCGACCGGCAAGTCGAGAAGACCTATTGGGCGCTCGTCGAGGGACGAGCCGCCGTCGAGGATCAGAAGTTGGTGGATTATATGCGGAAGGACGAACGCCATCGCCGCATGCATATTGCGGCGAAAGACGCGCCCGGCGCTCAGCTTGCCGAGTTGAGCTTTCGCTCGCTCGTCACACCCCGGGTATCGCCGAAATCGGCCGTTTCTCTCATCGAGGTGACTCCCTTGACTGGGCGCAAGCATCAAATACGTGTCCAGCTATCGCAGGCCGGGCTTCCGATCGTCGGGGACCGTAAATACGGCGGTTCGGTACAGTTTTCGCCGGGAATTGCCCTGCACTCCCGCCGACTAGTCGTCGACCACCCCGTGAGTAAGATGCAAATAGTATTTGAAACACCCCCCCCGCATTCCTGGCAGCGTTTTTTGGAGCATTGAACGAAACATTATCACAACTGCTTGGCGCAGTTGGATACGGAACGATAGATTTTAGTCGAGCTGTTTACGATCCCATGCGGGGATCAGACGGTAGACGCTAAGCATGACGTCATCCACGTCACATTCTGTTTTTCGCAACGCAGCGCTAGCTAGCGGTCTTCTCTCGCAGCAACAACTGGACGACGCGCTGGGAGGCCTAGCGCGAGAAAACGCTGCGCCCGGCCACGCCCTCGCTGTCGATGCGTTGAGTGATGAGTTGCTGGGCCAGCGATTGGTGGATCTCGGCTATTTGAATCGTTGGCAGGTGGAGCAGCTTAAGGAAGGCAGGACCAAGTTCACGCTCGGCCCGTATCGAATTGTGAATGCGATTGGCCAAGGGGGGATGGGCCATGTGTTCAAGGCAGAGCATAAATTGCTGGGCCGGATCGAAGCCATTAAAGTCTTGCCAAAGGCCCGCAGCACTCCTGACGCGATCGCGGCATTTCAGCGGGAGATTCGCGCACAAGCGCAGCTCGATCATCCGAACCTGGTCCGAGTTTCGTATGCCGACTTCGAAGGCGACACTTATTTCTTTGTGACCGAATATGTTCCGGGCACCGATTTGCGGAAGCTGGTTCGCCGCAATGGCCCGCTCTCTTATTCAACGGCGGCGACGATCGTTTCGCAGGCGGCAGAGGGGCTTCATTATGCCCATCGGCGGGGGCTCGTGCACCGCGATGTGAAGCCGGGCAACTTGTTGGTGACTCCCGATGGCCGCACGAAGATCACCGATTTGGGCCTGGCGTGGTTTCTGATGGATGAGCTAGAGGCGGGGAAGATCGTTGCGGGGCGTTCGAAATCGCTCGTGGGAACAGCAGACTACTTGGCGCCGGAGACGATTCGCGAGCCGGATAAGATTTTGCCAGTCAGCGATGTGTATGCGCTCGGCTGCACGTTGTACTACTCGGTTACCGGCAAGGTGCCCTTCCCAGGCGGTAATACGCCGGACAAGATTCGGCGGCACTTGGATGAGACGCCGCTCAATCCGCTGCATTTCAATCCGGATCTTCCAACCGGTTTCTGCGATGCGATTGCAGCGATGATGGATAAGAATCCGGATACACGCACTCCGACGGCGGCTGCAGTTGTCGAGCTGCTGCGTCCGTGGTGCGATGAATCGGCGACACGTCATTTAGCCGAGTCCGCGCCGGGATCGGGAATCTTTCATCGGGGCAGCGCTCCAGCACCGCAGGCGAAGGGGCAGCTAGACGAGACCGCTTCGTTCGTTCTGGACGATTTGGATTTCGTGGCGGGGCAGGTCGAAAGCCCAAGCCAAATTTCGCAGGGCACCGTGTCGGTGGCTTCCGAATTGGAAGACACCTTGGCCGGCGTACCGGCTATACGCCGAGTAACGGCCGCGCGGCCCACCACACCGCCGATTGTGGCAACATCTTCTTCACGCCGATGGCCGAGGGTTCTCGTAGGAGTCGCGATTGCAGTTATCGCCGTCACCGCGTGGGCGGCCTGGCATTGGCACCTGTTCTAAGGCCAAGCCACGCCTCGGCCGCGTCACGATTTATCGGTTTTAGCTTGCGATTTTTGCTGCGCTTCGCGCAGCTCGTCATGGAGCTGACTGATGGGCTTCACGTTAAGAAATTGCGTGGCAAGCGTTTGGGCGGCCTGGAACATCTGGTCGATGCGGCGCTGAATCCTCGGATCATCGCTACGAATAAGACGCGCCGAAGTCGTCAGGGACAAGTTGAATTGCGATCGATTCGGCAGCTCATCGAGCGAACGAAGCAACGTCTCGGCCCCTTTGAAATCTTTTTTGTCGATTTTCTGGCGCACCCGAGCTGTGAGAATGTTCCGCCTGGCGACGATGTCGATGAGATTCTCGCGGACGGCGCCGAGGCGCTCCTCGGCGGCCAGGCGGGCGTCGTCATCTGGTAAAGGTACGTTGATGCGTTGTTCGGCCCCGGGGGCAATGGGCAATTTGGCCAGCAACTGGCCACCGTGTTTGATAAGCAGCATTTCGATGGGCGAGGTCGTTGCTTCGACCGTGACATTGCCGGCGAGGTCGCTGGTTCCGATGTGAATCGCGTCTTGCGCCGTGGCACCGGATGTGAAAACGTCGAAGCCGGCGAGCGGTTTGGTGTCGCTTTTGCGCGATTGTAAATGCACGGTGGTTGGGGCACGGTCTGCTCGGAGCGCGAGCGCAAGCTGCTCGGTGCGAGCTTGCTTACGAGCGGAAAAGGGGTGGCGGCTGCCGCTTTGGATGGTGAATTTTAGTGGCGTCTTCTTATCGGCATCGGCGGTAGCTTGGATGTATGTCCAGGGCACAGCCGCGATTCC
>DATBAY010000326.1:0-4161 GCA_036271295.1 Lacipirellulaceae bacterium
TGTAGTCCTTCTCGTAAATCTTCACTTCGTTGGCAAGCGTCGTCACATACGGCACGTCGATCTTTACAGTCCGATCGCGCAGCGCCTCCATAAACTCGTTGTTCTGCAACCGTCGATACTCGGGTTCATTCGTATGACCGATAATCACCTCGTCAATATCGGTCTGCGCAAACTTCTTCGGCTTGATTCGGTGTTCCTGGCTCGCACCCAGCAAATCGTACAGAAACGCCACATCCAGCTTCAGCACTTCGACAAACTCAATAATCCCGCGATTCGCAATGTTGAATTCGCCGTCGAAATTAAACGCCCGCGGGTCGCTATCGCTTCCATATTCCGCGATTTTTCGATAATTGATGTCGCCCGTGAGCTCGGTAGCGTCCTGGTTCTTCTCGTCCTTCGGCTGAAACGTGCCAATTCCAACGCGATCCTTTTCACTCAGAATCAAACGCTTCACACGCACATCCTGAGCAACGCGGCTCCAATCGCCGTCGTATTTTTTGAGCCGCTGGTAGTAAACAAACCGGCAATAAGGGTCGAGTTCGCCTTCGATGTGAACGCGTCGATCGTCCTCGCCACGGCCGGCATTAAGTTTCGCCTCGACCTCGGCCCGGAAACGCTGCGGAATCAAATGCAACGGCTCCTCGTTCATCGGGCACCAATGGATCGCCTCTAAATTCTCCGGATCATCGTCATCGATCCAGCCGAGCGTATAGAGTGCGCCTTCATCGGTCGACGAGTATCGCTCGATTCCCTTCTTTAGCAGCCTCGCAATCGTACTCTTGCTGCTGCCAACCGGCCCGTGCAAGAGCAGCACGCGCCGCTCAATGCCGTACCCCGCCGCGGCACTTTTGAGCGCATTCACAAAATGGTGAAGCGTCGTATCCAACCCGAAAACGGCATCGCGGCCGTCATTATCCGGATCGTCAAAGAACGCGTAGTGAACGTGCTTCTCGCGACCAACTTCGGTCACGTCCTCTCCATACGACAAGATCATGTCGTAGAGTCGCTGATAAGCGGTTCGCGTCACTTCCGGGTGTTCGCGAACGATGTCTAGATACTCAGCGAACGTTCCCACCCAATTCTTACGGCGGAACTGCTCGCAGTCTTGTCGCTCGGCAACTAAAGCAATTATTTCCCGTCCGTCGCTCATTCGTTCTCTCCTGTGAGCGACTTCGACCTCGCCGGACGCGTGGTCTTGCGTGTTGCGCGAATTCGATTCAGCCGGCAGCAAATCCTTGCGTTTGCTGAATCACGTGCGCCGCACGCTATTCAAAGTTGTCGGGATGAGTTGGCTTCCTTCCTGCTAATCCTCTCCGGCGTCGATCGTCGTCGCCAAAACTTTTCGTTTCGCGTTCCGACTCTTTTACCGCCTCTACATGTCTGCAATTCTTGTCCGCTGGCCCTGCAATCGCGGAATTCAAGATTCTCGCCGCGATCATTCCTGACAGCGCGCGCGCCCCAACGCGAAACCGTGTCATACGTCTGGCGCGCCGATCCAAGGCGTGTTCGTAGCAGAAGCTTTAGCCACACGCCAGAAGAACTTTGGCCGCGAAACGCACAACCGGCCAGACGTGGGAGAACTTTCCAACGCGTGCCAGATTGCACACTGTTAGAGATTGGCAAAGAGCGGGGACTAGGTGGTGGTGTGTCGGCCGAACCGCTCGCTCGGCCGCGACTCGTGCGAAGTCGAGTCGCACCTCTTCTTACTCAAGTATCGGTTGCGATTGGATTTTCGGCAACACGAAGTTGCGATTGTCTAAACCAGGCAGCCAGAAAAGCAAACCGACAATGGCGCGCAACTACTTTCCCATAAGCAAGTTACAGCTCACGTCATCCCTCACAGGCCCCCCAATAACCGTGCCGCGGAATGGACATTTTCATCGGCGATCAACGCGAGTTCTTCGCGCCTTGCGCAATCAAACCGTGCGAACCCGACGTCCTCCGACGACGGCGAAGCGCGGCCTATTGCGGACGACGACGACCACGCGGCCGGCCACGCCCGCCACTGTCACGTGAACCCGAACGGGGAGGCGGGCGTCGTTCTGAACGCGTTTGTAAATTCGAATCAACGATAAATCCAATCGCTTCGTCCCACGTGGGAATGGCTCGCGCAAGAGTACCGCGCCTGCTACCTTCGCGAGGAACTTCGTCATCGTCATCATCATCGGGGCCAAGGTCCATATCCAGCGGGGATGCGTCGACTTCTAATTCCTCATCGAACTCATCTACCTCGAGTGGATCGCTTTCCGTTGCGCGCTGCGGGCTGCGCCCACGCGCCGGACGCGGCTCGCGAGGCTGATCTTCCCCAGCCGCTGACTCGGACCGGCGTCCGCGTCCTCGACCGCGACGTCGCCGCGATCGGTCACCCCGGGAACGATCCTCCGACTCGCGATCAGCGCGCGATATCCTGGCTCCGCCCCGTTCCTCCGACGATTCTTCCTCGCGCGCCTCCGCTGGCTCGTCCGCATGAGCATCGGCAAAACCACCCGCATCGCGCGGTTCATCGTCATAATCCGAAGGCGTTTCGCTGAACGGAACTTCAGGTTGATCGATAAAAGTCGGAGTCGGCTCCGGCGTTGGCGCGCCAAAAATCTTATGCCACAGGCTTACCGCTGCCGGTTTAGGCGGCTCTTCACGAGCTGGCGTCGGCCGTTCCGGCGGTTGTTGAGCATGTTCTTCTTCGCGCGGCGCATTTTCTTCTCGCCGCGGCCGATCACCACCGCGATCCTCGCGCTCACGATTCGACTCACGTCGTGCTGGCCGTCGCTCTTTGCGCTCCTCGCCCTCTTCTCGACCTCGACCGCGTTGTCCACGTCGCGCTCCCGATCGCGTCTGGCCTTCACGCTCTTCGCTTCGCGGCTCTCGCGGCGGACGCTCCTCGCGACGTGGTTCTTTCTCTTCACGACGCGCCCGTTCTCGCCGCGGCGGTGCTTCAGCCTCGGGTTCGCGCTCGCGCGGTGTTTCGCGGCGCGGCGTCTCGCGAACTTTCGGCCGCTCTTCCGCCTTCGTTTCCGCCGGTTTTTCCTCCGGTGGCGCCGGTGGCAGCCCCAGCTCTCCCGCGAGCGCGTCCCAATTCACCGCTGCCTTTTTCGGAGGCGCCGCGTGCGGCGAATCTGACTCGCGAGGAACGACTTCGGGCGCTGAAGGCCTGTGAAGTACCTCTTCCTCACGCTGCTCAATTTCGGCAGGGACCTCCGCGCCGATCTCTCGCGCTAACTCGTCCCATTTTGACTTGTGTTCCGGCTTTTCCATGTGCTCGATTCGTACTATGAATGTATCCGCCCGCGCCCTACCGAACGCTGGTCTTGTTTATTCGTGAAAACTTCCCAAAGTATAAGGCTTCTCGCACTTTACGAATAGCCGGCTGTTCGAGCCCCAACTGTCCACAAATGCCATGACCACTCAGCATTCCGTCGTCGAAGAGGTCGAAATCTCGGGGCACATTATCGACAGCCTCATTCTGCCCAAGGTCCTCGACACGATCACCGCCGGCGCCGGCACGTTCCGCATCGCCAAAATCGCCATCGGCCAGGCTCGTCACGACCCCAGCTCCGCTGTGATCGAAATCCGCGCCGCCACGCCGGAGCGAATGCAGAAAATCCTGGCCCAAATCGCTGATCACGGCGCGGTTCCCACAACTACACAAGATTGCCGCCTCGTCGAGGCAGACATGGACGGCGCCTTCCCGGAGAACTTCTACAGCACTACCAACCAGCAAACCGAAATCCGGATGGGGGGAAAGTGGATCCCCGTCGCCCTCCAAGAAATGGATTGCGGGATCGTCGTCGAAGGCACCGCCCCCCGCTGCATCCCCATGACCGAAGTCCGTAAAGGCATGTCGATCGTCACCGGCCACGCCGGCATGCGCGTCATTCCCGTGGAGCGCACCCAAGTCCGCGGCGACTTCACTTTCATGTCCAGCGGCGTGTCGACCGAAAAGCCAAAGGGAGTGCTCATCCAGGAAATCGCCCGCGACCTCGTCCGCAATCGACGCAACAACACGGGCAAAACGCTCATCGTCGGCGGCCCGGCGATTGTCCACACCGGCAGCGGCCCCGCGCTTTGCCAGCTCATCCGCGGCCATTACGTCAACAAGCTTTTCGCCGGCAACGCACTCGCCACACACGATATCGAGCAATCGCTTTACGGCACCAGCCTCGG
>DATBAY010000327.1:0-18886 GCA_036271295.1 Lacipirellulaceae bacterium
CGCTATTTCGCTGGCCAGAATTCGTCGCGGGGGTCCTGCTGGGCTACATATACAAACTCGGTCGCACGCCGAAGTGGATCGAAGCGCATGGCGATCTCGCGGCCACCGTCGGCGTAGTCATCGCCGCCATCCTGATTATGACCTTTAACTACTACACTTTCTTGCACTCAGGCGGCCTCACAATTCCCTTTCTGTTGATCATCATCGGTCTCGCCGAAGCCAGGGGGCCAATTTACACAATTCTCGCTAGCCCACTCGCAATCGTTCTAGGCGAGGCCAGCTACAGCATTTACATCCTGCAAATTCCGCTGAAATACTTCATCAACGAATCGTGGGTCGTAGTTCAAGGTGATGCGGCCAGACCCATTTGGTTCCGTGCTACGACGTTCTTCGGCATCATCGCGTGTTCGGTGCTCGTTAACAAGATTTTCGAAAACCCTGCTCGTCGCGCCATCTTGAAATTCGCGCATGCCGGCACGATTCGTACAGGCGCCGTTTCGAGCTAGTCAATCAACGGCCGGTATCCATGAGTTCGAAGTCATCCATCGACAATGAAAACCCGTTCATTTGGGCGATGGGTCCGTTCCCGCCGCCGGTCACGGGAATGACGGCGCTCACCGAAAAATTTGTCGAAGGCCTCGAGCGGAAGTTGCCCGTCCAAATCTCCAACTGGAGTTCTGGCGACGATCGGCAGCGTCCGCACAAACGTGCGCTGCGTGTGCTCCGCGCCGTTTCCTGCCTGGCGAAGCTCAGACTGCATGGCCGAGTCCATAATGCGCGGCTTTACATCACGGCCAACAATAAAGCAGGCCTGCATCTCACCCGGCTGCTTGTGAAAACGGGTCGACGCCTGGGATACACGGTTTATTTGCATCACCACACGTACAACTACATCGATGCGTTCGATGATCGAATGGGGGCAATCAACGAATGCATGGGGCCAAACGATGTTTACATCGTGCATTGCCCACAGATGATCGAGGATTTCCAACGACAATATCCCGTCAAATGCCAGTTCGAGTTCGTTTATCCAAGCATCGTTTCGATGCCACTCGGAAAGCCAAGAACGACCCGTCCGACTCCTTTTCGATTGGGACTGCTGGCGAATCTAACCGTAGAAAAAGGCTTAGATCTCGTCCTCGACACCTTTAAATCGCTGCGCGCAAGGAAGGCCGACGTTCGCCTCACCCTCGCCGGACCTTGCGGCACCGTGGAAGCTGAACGGTTAATTGCGGCGGCGATTACCGAACACCCAGGATTGATCGAACACATCGGCCCCGTCTTTGGCGAACACAAACAACGCTTTTTTGATTCAATCGATTGCTTCCTGTTTCCATCGCAGACGGAGTCATGGGGTATCGTCCTAAATGAATCTCTCGCCGCCGGAGTGCCGGTGATCGCGACGAACCGTGGCTGTATTCGCACTCTTGTAGGCAATCGCGGCGGGGTAGTCGTCGATGATCCGACCAAGTACGTTGATACGGCCGTCCGCCAGATCGAAGCATGGATCAGTAACCCAAACGATTACGTGGCGTATTCCCGCGCCGCCATTGAACAAGCCGACTATTTGCATCGCGAAGCCGCAAACCAACTCGAGGGCGTAGCGACTCGCATTTGCACACCAGACGTCACCGCGAAGCCCGATCGCACATAACTCACGATGCGAATAATCGTCCACGATTACGCTGGCCATCCCTTCGAAGTGCAGCTCAGCCGAGAACTCGCCGCCCGTGGGCATCATGTGATGCACCTGTATTGCGAATCAACGCTCACGCCGCGCGGGGCGCTTACGCGCAGTGCGAGCGACCCTCGGACCTTCGATATCAGCGGCGTCGGGCTCTCTGAAACAATTCCCAAGACGAGTTTCTTCCGCCGATTCAAGCTCGAATCGGAATACGCGCACAAAATGTTAGCCGTTTGCGAACAGTTTCAGCCGGAAGTGATCCTTTCCGCCAACACGCCATCGATTCCACAATTCCGGCTTGCTAAATGGTGTAAAGCGCGGAAAGTGCGGCTCGTCTCCTGGGTGCAAGACATCTACGGTCTCGCTGCCTATCGACTCTTAAGCAAGAAGCTACCGATCTTCGGCCACCTGGTCGGCCTGTATTTCATTCACCTCGACAAGTGGTCCGCGAGACAAAGCTCCGCCGTGGTGGTCATCAGCGACGACTTCAAAAAAGTCTTTCGCAGCTGGGGCATCGAGAAGTCTCGCATTCACGTGATCCACAACTGGGCGCCGCTCGAAGAAATGCCGCAGCGGCCACGCGACAACGATTGGTCCCGCGTCCAGAATCTCGGCAGCGGCCTGCGTTTCATCTATGCCGGCACACTCGCGATGAAGCACAATCCCGCGCTCCTGCTCGAGCTGGCCCGCACGCTCGATCAACCTTCCCGCGGCGAACTGATCGTCGTCTCCGAAGGTCCGGGCGTCGAATGGCTTAAAGCCCAAGCGGCGGAGCACAAAGTGAATTCACTCCGCTTCATGGGCTTTCAGCCGTTTGAAGTGCTGCCGGACGTCCTCGGCAGCGCCGACGTGCTCGTCGCGATCCTCGAAGCCGACGCCGGCGTCTTCAGTGTGCCCTCAAAAGTTCTCAGTTATTTCTGCGCCGCGAGGCCGGTTCTGCTAGCCGTCCCCAAAGAAAATCTCGCCGCCAAAATCGTGGAGCAATCCCGCGCGGGGCTAGTTGTCGGCCCCACGGAAATCAGCGCGTTCTGCTCCGCCGCCCGGCGGCTCGTCGATGGTCCCCAGCTTCGCGAGCAAGCTGGCAAGGCGGCCCGCGAATACGCTGAAAAGAACTTCGACATCCGCCGCATCGGCAAAGAATTCGAAACCATTCTTGCCAGGCCCGCCGTATCTTGACGACAATATCCCGCCGTTTTTAGCGACTTTTCCCGTCCGATAAAAAATTCTTTTAACTTTCGCTAGCGGCGGCCAATAACTCTGCCCGGACGGCGAAATTCCTTAAGGACGGCCCGAGTGACGGCCTTCCACTGGGGATTTCTGATTAGTTTTGGACTTTGGGGATTGCCGCCCGGCACTTCGTACACGGCCTTTCCGGCAGCCGTCGTGACGTCCCTGTAGCGTGAGGAGCGCGAGCTATGATCAAGCGGATTATTTTGGTGGGTACGGGCCTCGGCCTGACCTCGCTGGTGTTGTTCGGCCGCGATGCGGCTAGTTACGTCAAAACTTCCTATCATCGGGTCACCAGCACCGTCCAAGACCAGGTGCCCATGGACTTCCAAATCGACCGGGCCAAGCAAATGGTCCGCGACCTGGACCCGGAAATCCGCAACTCGATGCACGTCATCGCCAAAGAAGAAGTCGCGCTCGATCAGTTGAATCAGCAACTCGCAGGAAATCGAGATAAGGCTGACAAGGAGAAGAAGGAAATTCTCCACCTGCAAGCCGACCTCGGCCAAAACAAGAGCGTCTACCAATACGCCAGCCACACCTATTCGTGCGATGAAGTGAAGCAGGACCTGGCCCGTCGCTTCAGCCGCTTCAAAGTGGCAGACGACACGCTCGCCAGCATGAAGCAAATGCGCGACGCACGCCAAAAGAATCTCGACGCCGCCCAGCAAAAGCTGAGCGCCATGATCAACGCCCGCCGCAAGCTCGATGTCGACATCCAAAACCTCGAAGCCAAGCGCAAGTTGGTCGAAGTCGCTCAGGCTTCGAGCGACTATGTCTTCGACGACAGCCAGCTGGCCCGTGCGAAGGACCTCATCAACGACATTCGCACCCGGCTTGATGTGGCCGCCAAGCTCGCCAACGCCGATGTGAACGTCCAATCCGAGATTCCGCTGGATGACGCGGCCCCGCAGGACATCACGGACCAGGTCACGCAGTATTTCAATCTGGGCGACCAGGCCGCGAAAGTCGCCAAGAGCGAACCCGCGAAAGAAACCGAAGCGACAACGGTGTCGCTCGCCCACGAGTAAGCCCCACGAGCTGAGAGTCGAGCGGCGGGAGCCGGAGCGCCCCGCGCTCGACTCTCACTCTCTTTCGTGAGGCTTTCAAGCCACATGGTCAATCGTAAACTTCTGGCGCTCGACGTTCGACCCTGACCTTCGGCCCTCCCATGTTTCCTACCTGGCGAATGCGACTTCGTGAAGCACGCGTAGCGTACCGGGACGGCCGCTACGACGACGCGACCGAAATGCTCTCCGATGAAACGCTTCGCCAGTTCTTGCCAGCCAAACAGTTAGCCCAGGAAGTAGCCGGCAAAATCCTCAAGCGGGCCAGCGATCGCTTCGCCCTTGGCGATTCCGCTGCCGGCTGGCGCGACATGAACACGGCCGACCGACTCGGCGGCGAGCCCGATGCAATCACCGTGCTTCGCCAGAATTACCAAGACCATTCACTCCACGATATACGCCACTGTCTCGCCTTGGGCCAGCCAGAAACTGCGATCAGGCGTTTGGAAAAGCTCCACAAGCGCGGCCTTTCGACTGACCGAACCCGCGATCTCCAACAAATCGCTTCGGCCATGCAGCAAGCCCAGCAGTCAACTGCCCGCGGGCATTTTTCCGAAGCGTCAGCCGCATTCAGTAGCGCGATTCGCGTGACGCAGCTTCAACAGCCCGAACCGGGTACAATGGATGAAGTTGCAGCCTACCTCGAGTCCGAACGCGATCGCGTGCAAGCCGCCTCGGGCGATTGCCAGCGACTCAACTCGGAAATGCACACCGCGTTAGCGGCAGAAAATTGGGGCGGCGTCCTCACCGTTGCCGACGCCCTGCTCGCCCTGGCGCCCCAGCATGTGGCTGCGGCGCAAGCCCGGCGACGAGCTTGGAAAGCAGTCGGTATGGACGTTACGCAGCTTCACGTTCGCCGTCCCGGGCGAGGTCCGGTTTCGCTCGCAATGAACAATTCCATAGGTCGCCGGGGCCGGCCCTCCACTCGTCCCACATCGCGCTCCAGTGAGGTCGACACCGTGCTCGGCAACGAAAAACCACAACGAGCGCTCATGTGGGTGGATGCAGTCGGCGGCTTTTTGGTTTGCCTCGATGACACCATTACGATCGGGCAACCATCCTCCGGCGACACGGTCACCCTGCCTATTCTCGCTGATTTGTCACGCCGCCATGCCGTCGTCCGTCGCGAATCTGGCGCATACATCCTTGAACCTCTGCAGCGTACGCGTGTCGATGGTCGTGAGATCACGACGCCGTTCGTGCTGAGCGACAACCAACTGATTCAACTTGGCGACAACGTCCGCATTCGCTTTGCAAAGCCGCACGCCTTGAGCGCCACCGCTCGACTCACGATCGAAAGCCACCACAAAACGCAACCCACTGCCGACGCCGTGCTTCTGATGGCCGATAGCTGCGTTCTGGGTCCAAACCGCCATTGCCACGTCCAATGCCGCAATTGGCCGCGGGACATTATCGTTTATCGACAAAATAACCAAGTTTTTTGCCGCGCCGACGAACCACTGAATGTCGACGGCGTGCTGGCATCCGGCAAAACCGAAATCCATAGCGGGGCACGTGTCGAAGGCGACGATTTTTCCTTCGCCTGGGAACCTTTAGCGTAGGTCAGGCTGTGCCTGACAGGCGTTGAACCCCGTTTTTGTCAGGCACAGCCTGACCTACGCATAAACTAGACAGATGGGCAATCCGACAGCTACGCTAGAACGAGAGAACCTTTCTGCCATGAACGAAGCGCCGCAACTCGACGAGGCCGATCGCCCGCGTGCCGCGACGATGAAGTTCACGTATGCCAGCGGCGCTCGTCCGCTCGATGGCTACACGATTAAGCGCGGGGTAGGGCGGGGCGGTTTCGGCGAGGTCTATTTCGCCACCAGCGACGCGGGCAAGGAAGTCGCCCTCAAGCTCATTCGCCGCAACCTGGATGTCGAACTCCGCGGCGTCACGCAGTGCCTCAACCTCAAGCACCCCAACCTCATCTCGCTCTACGACATCCGCACCGATAGCGTCGACGACCAATGGGTCGTCATGGAATACGTTTCTGGCGAGTCGCTCGAACAGGTCATCGAGCGTCATCCGCAAGGGATGCCCGTCGACGAGGCGCTCAGGTGGATGCGCGGCATCTGCGCCGGCGTCTCTTACCTTCACGATCACGGTATCGTCCACCGCGATTTGAAGCCGGGAAATATTTTCTCCGACGAAGGGACCGTCAAAATTGGCGACTACGGCCTGGCCAAGTTCATCTCCTGCAGCCGCCGCAGTGGCCAGACGGAAAGCGTTGGCACCGTTCACTACATGGCGCCCGAAATCGCCAACGGCCGCTACGGACGCGAAATCGATACCTACGCCCTAGGCATCATCCTCTTCGAGATGCTCACCGGCCACGTGCCGTTCGAAGGTGAAAGCGTTGGCGAAGTGCTGATGAAGCACCTCACGGCCGAGCCTGACCTCACCGCGCTGGTCGAGCCTTATCGCGACATCGTTGCTCGGGCGCTCGCCAAAGATCCGAATCTCCGGCTCAAGAGCGTTGGCGAGCTCACGGCGCTGTTGCCCGGCGGCAGCGATGCTGCAGTGCAACCGGTCCGAGCACCCGTACAGTCAGCGGTTGAGCCCCAATTTTCTTCCGGGCCGAAGCCCGCGTCCGCTCCGCAGGCCGCCGGTGTTGGAAATGCTGCTTCGCCCTTTCCGATGCCACCGTTCTCGCCGTTTCAGCCCGGCATTTGGAGCCAGAATGGCAAGGTCGAAGAACCGATCTTGCGGGCGATCAAAGACGCGTTCGGCAATTACCACACAGCTCAACCGTTATGGCGCGCCGTCAGCCTGCTCGCACTCGTGATGATAGTCGTTATGTGGGGCGACAAAGCACTCGGCGTCGTGATGCCAGTATTGATGTGCTATGGTATCTACTACATCATTTGGCAAAACGTCAATAAACGCCAAGCACGCGAGGCAGCGAAAGCCGCTGTCGCTCACGCTCCGCCGCCACCTCCCAAAGCGTACGCAAACGCAGCCAACGCATCTGTTGACGCTCGCACGGCTATTTGGACGCCTGCCGAAGAGCTTCCGACACCGCCCGCAGCGCGTAACGCTTCGCAATCGATCCGCCGGATCCGCTCTACATGGCGCGACCGCGCAAACCAGCAACTCGCGGCGAAGCCGTTGCGTGAGAAGTTATCGGAGCTGCTCGGGTCGATGCTTCTCGCCGCGGTGTTCGCCGCCATCGGCGCTTTTATCGTGCCGATCGTCTTGCGCAACCAACCGGAATCTGAACAATTCGCGGCACAGATTTGGCTCGCGATCGTCGCGACACTTGGCAGTTGGGCCGTGCTCGTTCCCGCGAAATTTGCCGAAGGCAAAGTGGAAGATCAAACGCCGCTCCGCTTGACGCTGCTCCTGCTGGGAACGCTCGTAGGTCTGGCAGCTTGGGTCCTCGGCGATATTCTCATGTTGAAGACCCCTGGCTGGCGAGAGCCCATCGACGTTGGTCGCGGCCTGCTTACGCATACCATGCTGGGTTGGCCGAATACGGCCGCGACTGCCAACCCCGCTATCGCCTTCTATGCCGCTTACTTCGCATTCTTGTTTCTCGTGCCTCGCTGGTGGCGCCAAACCGATTTTACCCGCACTACTCGCCTCAGCATTTGGGGCGTTGTGACCTGTGTCATGTGGGCTTGGTTCCTTCACCTGTTCTGGTGGTTCCCGCAACCACTCGGAATGATGGCCGCCGGCTTGATTGCCGTGGCTAGCCAACTCGCGAGTCCTTGGATGCCACCCAGCCAGCGCCGCGCCTTGAGCGGCGCGCCAGATAACGTGGTCGCATAAGGCGTCACCCCATGGTCGTTTTCAGCTTAATATTTCTCTTTTTGCTTGGCTGCGTGTTGGCCGTCATCGTGGCCACCGGTGCGGCCGTCGTGCGCGGTAAATTTGCACTCGCGGCCGTTATTGCGGGGGGCTCAATCGTCTTTGCATTCGCGTCCGTCGTGCTCTTAGCTCTTCTGTTTGCGGGCTTCCATTCGCCAGCTGTAGTTGGCGAACCCACGGCGACAACTATCTCGACAGGGAACGCGCAAGCGCCGCAGTTCGTATTCACCGGGGTACCGCAACGTGCAACGGAATCTGCGGTTGCCAGCTCCAGCGTTTGGCACATTCGCATTTTTCCGGGCATCATCATCGTCGTCATCGTCGGATTCATTTTGGCACGCTCGGCCAAACATCATTTTGCCCACGCCGGTGCGGCGCACACTCGCGCCTGGCCCGTTGCGATCGCCATCGCGATCGCCGCGATTCTGATTTATCGCGGATTTCGCCATGAGCCAGAGATCGGCTACCCGGAGGTCAGCCAGAGCACGGCGGTGGAAGTGAATGCTCGCGCTGCCGCGGAACAAGCGACGGAAATCGCCGCAAAATATCGCGCTCAGGCTGAATCGCTTACAAAACAGCAGCAAGAGCTCGCAAAACGCGTCGCTGCGTTGAGCAAAAGAATCGAACAGCGAATTGATAACACCGATATCAACCAGCTCATGGAAGAGTTTAATGCGCCGCGGATCGTTCTGGACGGACCGTTCGCCTCGATCTCCTCGCCAGCCGCGCTGCTAGTTGCGGCTGCCCCCACTGCAATCAAGACCTTCGAGAAATCGAAGACGTCCGAGGCCAGCAGCAGCGCAGCGCAAACAATTGAAAACGACCACGTCACTTCGAAAAAGAAAACCAGTAATAAGCACAATGCCTGGGCAAGTACGAAAAAGAAAGATGCGCCCGCCGCCCTGCCGGCAGCGCCCGAGCCTCCCTCGGCTCCGGCCCCGGCGGCAGCTCCGCCTTTCGCCGAGCTTTCCGCCGAGGCGGCTCTCCCTGCCGTCGCCGAAGCACCGATCGACAAACCGTTTGATCCGCGCAGGCGCGTAGTTTTCTCGGCAATCGACCGCTTTCAACCTCCCGACCCGGCCGCCAAGAAACCGGCGTGGACCGACAATCCGCCGAAGCGGACCGGGGACGTTCGCCGCGAAGTGATTGCCACCGACGAGTACGCTACCTCCGAAGAATGCTATCGCGCCGCCGATATCATCCTAATGTTTAAAGCCTACGAACGTTTGCAGGACTTGGAGGGTAATCCTTACCCGTACCCGTCGTATCCCGATGGGTTCCCACTCGATATCAACGGAAAGACAATTACGTTGGGCGGTCGGACCATATGGAATGGCACGAACTGGAGCGAATTCCGTTTGCTGACGTTAACCGAAATGGGAATTGATCCCGACTTCTTGCGCCGCGAAATCGTTGCTAAGGACCCGAAGAATAATGAGTCGTGCGAGTATCTCGAAACCGTACAGCGATCTATCGGGCCCATGAAGAAGCTCTATATTCAAATCGAATTCACCCCCGCGGTAGATCGTATGCTGTCACAACGCTGGGACGCGCTACATCGCGGCGCACGATTTAAGTTCGTCGGATTCGGCGCGTTCACGATATTCGGCCTGTTGTCGTTTGCATGGGGACTTCTGAAAGTAGATACGGCCACTAAGGGTTATTACACAAGGTGGTTGTTTGTCGGCGGGCCGATTGCGATAATAGGCATGGCAGCTCTGTCGCTGCTCGTGTTCATGAAGCTAGGTCTTCATTTGTAACGCTGATTTGTGGCCTGTTGAGACCACTCCGCCATGCCAAATACGCCCCACCCCGACCTGCTGCTGGTGGAGCAAATCCGCTCCGGCGAACCCGAAGCTTGGAACTCGCTCATTGCGCAGTACGAAGGCCGGCTGCTCTCGTTTGTCGATAGCCGCCTGCGGCGCCGCGCGTCGAGCGAAGATGTCGTGCAGGAAACATTCATCGGCTTCCTCACGAGTCTGCCGAACTACGATACGCGCCGCCCGCTGGAAAGCTATCTGTTTTCCATCGCCGCCCACAAGCTTACGGATTACCTCCGCCGCGAAGGACGCCGCCCCGCTTTGCCGCTTTCCTCCACCGCCAACAGCAGCGGCGGCGCATGGGACATGCCCGGCGGCGCCCGCCCGGCGAGCAGCATCGCTCGCAGCGGCGAACGCCGCGAACTCGAAGAAGAAGCCCTTGCGGGTAGCATTCGCGAACAAATTGAAAACTGGCGCGCCAAAGGCGATTGGCAAAAAGTAAAGTGCATGGAGCTGCTCTTCGTTCGCGGCGCCGCCAATAAGGACGTCGCCACCGAGCTCGGCATCACCGAACAACAAGTCGCCAACTTCAAATTCGACTTTCTCGACCGACTCCGCAAGATGGTCAAGAATCAGCGACTCAATGAGGATGTCTTTCCGGAACTTTATCAAGAGTGAACCACAACGACACGACGGGCACAACGGAAATGCAAAAAATCAAATGGATTTCGTCCCGTTCGTCGTGTCGTTGTGGTTAATTAACCGATATGAAAAGCGATTTTTCCACCTCCGATCTCGAAGCCTTTATGGACGAATCGCTCCCCGTCGAGCGTATGGCTGCCGTCGAGGACGCGCTACGAAGCAATAGCGAGCTCCAACAGCAACTCGCCGCCATCAACGGACGCCGCGATGCCGGGGTCCACTCCCTCGGTGAAATCTGGCGTCGCCATCGCCTGAGTTGTCCTTCGCGCGAGCAACTCGGCAGTTTTCTTCTCGGCGTGTTATCCCCTGAGGAAACCGAATACGTCACCTTCCATATCAATTCGATCGAGTGCCGCTACTGTGCGGCCAGCATCGAGGATCTCAAAGTTCAGCAATCCGCCGGGGCCAACGAGGTGACACGTCGCCGTCAAAAATACTTCCAATCCAGCGTCGGTCATCTGCGGACGACATAGACCGTACTGCATCTAGAGCATTTTTTAGTAACGATGTTCCGAGGGGTGCCCTGGGCAACGCCCTAGATCTTCGCCATCCTCGGGGGCGTTGCCCCAGCCACCCGGCACGAGAACTTGTAAAACGCTCCGGCTACAAGTCCGCGTCCAATTCGACGACGCCCTCGTCTTGCATCTGCTTCGCCTTCGATTGAATCGACTTGACCACTTTCGCCTGCGCTTCAGGCAGCGATTTGCAATCAATTTCCGCCAGCAAATCGATCGCCTTGCCCGGCCGCTGGAGCTCCAACACGCAAATCCGCGCGAGATTGATCCGCACCGCATCCGCCTGCTTGGGATATAAGGCGATGTATTTCGCCATGTAAGGCGCCGATGCCGCCCATCGCTTCTGCAAGTGCAGCCACTGGATCATCGCCAGCCAGTCGCTTCGCTCTGGCTTGACGCCGCCCGCCACGTTTTTCATCTTCTCATAAAATCGAACCGCCGCTTCCACATTCCCGTTGTGCAAATACTGCCGAAACCGCGGCTGCGCGCTCGCGACCAGCTGCTTGTCCTTTTCTTTGCGTTCGGCGTCCAGCTGCTTCACTTCCGCCACATGATCCGGCTGTTCGCGAAAGCCACCGTAGTTCCCGCTCCATACGCTGAACGCGTCCCACCCTTCGCAATCCACGATCCCACTTTTTAACAACACGATTCCAAACGGCAAGCCTAACAAAAAGCCGGTCAGGTGCAGCCAACTGCTACCGGCGTCCGAACCATAGATGCAAATCATCAGCACTTCCCAGGCAGCGTACAGGCCAGCCATCACCGCGATACTGATGTCATAAGTGCCGACCGTAAAGCCGACCAAATAAAAGTAGGTGAACTCGTTCATCGGGGCCCAAATCAGGGCCATCGCCATCAACCCGAAGATCGCGCCCGAGGCTCCGACCGCGCCGGGGGCATCGCCCGTGTAGTGCAGCATGGCGAGTTGTTCGAGCCCCATTTGCCCCATGCCGATCGCGAGGTAGCAGCACAAAAACCGCCACCAGCCGAGCTTCCCTTCGACCACCAGGCCGAACAACCACAAGAAGATCATGTTGCCGATCAAATGAATCCATCCGCTATGCATAAAGATCGAAAGCAACCACTCCTGCGGATGCACCCCGTCCGCGAAAGAAAGAATCCAGAGTTCCGGAGATAGGTACCCGCCGACCGCGACGACAAGATACGCCGCAACGTTCGCCACAATGAGCCCCACCGTGGCCACAGGCCAATGGTATATCGGCGCATCGGTGCTGTAGGGAAGAAACAGCATGGTACGCAACGAAGGGCGAGGAGAGTGGGCCGCTCAGCCCATCATCATACGTCCCCAACCCCAAAAAAGAAGCGCTCTTGCGCACTCCATAAGGCCTGGTCGCTTCAGCGACCACGTCTCGTGCCGCCGCAGACTAAAGTCCCGGCTCCAAGAGCAGCTTATCAAAATGCTCGCGCGGATACAGGCAGAACGAATACTCGCGAGAATTCAAGATCGCCTCGCTCCGCTTGCGATGCTGCGTATCAACCCGCTCGCGCTCAATCTGCTCGCGTAACGACGCCACGTACGGCTGCAGTCGATCGTTCGCGCCCGCAATTGCCAAATGCCGTTCCCTGGCGTTCTCATGAGTCTTCGGCGTATGCAGCCAATGCTCTTTCGTCGCGACGATATCCTTGAGCGCCGCTGAATCACCATTAGCGCCGCCGTTTAGATCGACGTATTGCTCCGGATGATAGCGCAGCTCGCGCAGCCGCTCCTCCCACTGGCCAATCGCTGCGCCATCCAGTGACGCATGATTGATCGGCAGTCGTAGCGTCCCCGATACCGTCGCAAACTCCGGCGGCTCGAATCCGAAGAATAACCGCACGATTTGATCGGTCACACGGTCATACTTCGCCCCGCCGATGCCGTGCAAAAACACATCGCTCAGCACGAGTCGTGCGAAGAGCGTCGTCGTGAGCGCACGCGTACGCACTTTAACGCCGCGCGATGACAATTCCGCCAATTGCTCGGCCGCCGCACTCGGATCGGTTTCCGGGCCCAGCGGCAGCGCAATCGAGTGCAATCGCCGATCGGTGATGACAATCTCACCACCACTTTGCCGCGCAAACAGGGGTCGTCGCTCCGGATCCTCGGCCGACCAAATCCAAAACGGCGCTTCGAGCCATTCGCCTTCGGCCGCAAGATCCGGCATCGGATGCGCCCGATTCCGCATCTTGTGTGCACAGCGATATAACCCCAGCGCCTTGTTGTAGGCCGTTCGAAACCGCGGCAAGTGCGCCAGTAAATGCGCTGTGAACCAGCCGAACTCCGGCATCTGACAAACCACACTCTGCGGCAGTTCGAGCGTTTCGTTGTTCCACGATTGTTCAAGCGCATGCCGCCCTTGCGCCAATCGCAAGCCAAGATTCGATTGCTGCGGATTACGCTCCATCATCAGAGGCCACAGCGCCGCCACCATCGGCTCATCCACCAGCGGTCGAATCACCGCCGATACCCGCTCGCCGAACGTGCTAAACGTTGCCTTATCGCGAATGCTGCGCTCTTCATACGGAACTTCGGGCCCCGGCTTATCATAGGGAACTGCTTCTACCCGCGGCCGCTCGAGTCCGCCCGTCGGAACACGAATCGATGCCCCGCGACACAAATCGCTGTCGATCGACAAATGAATTCCGACGCCATCCATGCGCCGTGCCAAACCCCCGAGCACAAAATTCTTATACCACACGCCCGGGTGGAACATCTCTGGCTGATGTCCGGACAACACAAATGGCGTCTCCGCCGCATTCTTCAAACTCCGCCAATGCTCTGGCACTTCGCGGTACTGGCTCGTGTACTCAACCGCCAGTTTCCACAGTCGTTCCCGAGCCGCTTTGCTCAACTCTGCCAGCGATCGCCCTTGCACGTCATAATCCGCCGTGGCAAGCGCTTCACGATTGTTGATCACGGTGTCCGGGAGTGCAGCGTACGGCGGGTCAACGAGCGTCTGCCCGTCGCCGCTCGGCGCGCGCAAAGTTCGGAACTTACTAGCACAGTCCATCAGCATGATTCTTGAAACGGCAGTAGGAAAAGGGCCGACGTTTTTAAGAGCACCCGCAACCAGTTTTCGATTGATTGCCTGTCGATTCTTCTGACCCACCCTGTGCATCGGCCCGCACTGCCGCAAGTGCTCCGTCGATCACAAGATGGTAATACTCCAACCTTCGTCGCCCGTCATCTAAGCTGCCGCCGAAACTTCGCTCTTCTTCGAGATAGATGAGCGGCACCGGCAGCTCGACAACTCGGAGCCCATGATGTGCTGCCTGGACCCACACCTCCAGCGGCATACCATAGCCGGGCTCAGTGATCGTCAGCTTCGCCAGCGCCGGCACGCGATACGCCTTGAATCCGCAAAACGCGTCCGTCAACGACAGCCCCAACAGCTCATTCAGCTCGCGCGTTATTTGAGTGTTGATCTGCCGTCTTTCTGGCGGCGCTTGCTCTGCGTTTTCCTTGTTGCGTAAGTACCGGCTGCCCGAAACCATATCGGCGTCGCGGCACGCCGCCACAAGTTGGCCAATACGCTGCGGCTCGTGCTGTCCATCGCAATCGATCGTCACGAGAACATCGTACTTCTGTTCAATCGCGTAATCGAACGCCGTCTTCAGCGCGGCGCCATAACCGCGATTCTTCGCATGCCGCAGAACGCGAATGTCGTTACGAGCGTCGAGCAGTGCCGACGTGCCGTCGGTCGCCCCGTCGTCGACAACGAGCACATCGCTCGCGTATCGAACGACTTCATCCAGCACAGGATTAACGTGCCCAACTTCGTTGTAGACAGGCAACGCTGTTAGAACACGAGGCGAAGATTCCATGACGCAGCTCTCGAAGGGAATCAATCAAAAACGCACGCTAGCAATTCCCTTCGCGCGGAGCGGCGACGTCGTGTCGTTCCACCCATTTTAGATGTGACCGGGCAAGGGTCAACAGCAGGCGTACCGGTGCCCGCTTACACGCGCCACAAAGAGACAGCACCTCTTGCCCAACCGCTACGAACCGAGCTTCGCCAACGGCGGTGGACTTCCGGATACTTCTTCTCGACGTGCATCCTCCGCCGCGCCAGATTTGTCGTTCTCCGGTTCCTGCTCCTCCTTGACATGATCGCTGGCTACGAATCGGTACTTCAACACGCGCTGGCCGTTGACCTCTTCGATTTCCAACAGCATTTCTTTGCCTACCAGATCGCGGCCATCAGGAAACCGATACACTTTGCGGTCGACCACCGGGCCCAAGCGATACACTTGCATTCGCTGCGGGCGATATCCCCTCGAACGCAAATGACATTTAAAATCTGCCGTGCGTTTATCGTGGTTCGTCATGAACTGTTCGACGATCAGCGTACCATCCTTATCAAGATGCGATCGGACGTCGAGCGTGAGATCCTTCGTGCCGACCTCTAACTCGCTATAAGCACTGAATTGCAGGCGCTCTTCCGCCTCCACCGTGAAATCAATCCGAATCGGCTGCCGTCCGTACAGCGCGTTCTTAAGTTTGACATCGAACGGAAACTTCGTTTCACCGCCGGCGGCCAACTGGAACGAAGTCTGCGGCGGCTCGATGGTCCATCGATCAAGCGCCAAGCTCGCCGATGCGGCATCTTGTTTCGATCCCGCGTTCTCGGCCGCGTCCTGATCTTGCAGCACAACCACCTTGACCGTTCCGCCCACGCCCTGCGGAAAAAAGTTCTTGAATGCGAGCCCATCATGATGCGGACGCGAGAAAATGCTCGGAATTTCGCTGGTGGCGAACTTCACATTCATCCGCCACCGCGTTACCGCCTCGTTCAAACCCAGCACGAACGACGGAGTCGCCGTTACGTCAACCGTTTGCTCGTGACTGTGCATGCTCAGCAACTTGGATCGGCCCAGGATATCGTACTGACGCACGTTATCGCCCAGGTACAACACTTCGCGCCCCGGCCGGTCGTTCCACACGACCATCACGACCTGCCCGTCCGCGCGCAGGAACACTTCGTTTGGACTGTCGTTTGGAAGTTGCAGCCGCCCCAGATATTGCGCGCCGCCTAACATCGCCGCTGTCGTCCGCCAGGGAAGCAGCAGTTCTTTCGGCATGCCGTCGGCGCTCATCAATCCGTTCTCATCATCGAACGGCTTGGTAACAATAATCGCGTCTGCACCGTGCAACTTCGCAGCCACCAACCGGTGCACGAATGCAGTCGCTCGGGCCATGCGACTTAGCTCGTTCTGCCGCGGCATTTCATTGGCGGCCTGGATCCAAGCCGGGACCGAATACGCCGCGCCGCCCATGAGCGCTTGCAGTGGCGCGCCGACCATTGCGTTGCCCGTCGCCGGCTGCGATTGAAATGCTGCCGCCGGCGGCGGCTCGATCGACAGCCAACGCTGAGCCGTATTCGTTTGCTCTTTGCTGAGCGATGCTTCGAATTTCTTCTCCGTGGGTTCCACGGGCAGCGAAAGTTGGGCGAAATCCCAAGCCACCTTTCCACGGTTCGCCTCGCCCGCATCCCACTCGCCACACAGCCCCAACCGCACGTCTTGGCCAAAGCGGAACAACGACGTGCGCACGTCGTCAATCCGTTTATTGAGCTTTGGCTGAGAAATCAAACTCGTATCATTGTCACGGCCCAACTGCCACCAGCGGACTCGCAACGCCAGTCGCGACATCACCGGCTCGAGCGCCGTCGACCACGTCGCCGTATCTTGCGATAGAATATCCGCGATCGATAAATCCCGAGCCGAATGCCCGGCAATCTTGAGTTTGCTCGGCGGGCGATCGACGATCCCGACCACGTCGATATTCGAAGCGCCCAACAGCTCAACGAACCGAATCAACTGGTCGCCTCGTTGCTGATCGTTGGCATCGAACCATACGGGCACCTTTGCCCAGTTGATTCCAACTTGCGGCAGTAGCCGGCTGAGGTCCTGAAACGACAGCGGTTGGTCGCCCTCCGGCAGCGTCCACCCAAACTCGCCCCGCTTAGGCATATCAAGCGGCGGCACGACCACCAGGTTGACCGTCCGCGGCGGAGCAATCTGGTGCGCGTCCGCTGTTCCCTCTGCCGAGCGATCCCCCGTCGACATTCGCACCGCGATCCGATAGAATCCGTAATCAGGTATCTTCGGTTTCCAATCGATCGATCCTTCGTAGCCATTGGGCGCGGTGTTTTTATCTGCGTCGGAATCCCGGCTCAATTTGTTGGCGATCCGCTGTCCCTTCAGTCGCGCTTGCTCGCTCTGCAGGATTTGGTTCGAGCCATCGAGCAGCTGAAAATCGATTTCCGGATCCTGTTCGCGGATGCCCGAAAGTTCGCACCGCACGCTGACGCCGTCGCGCTCGGTGTATACGTTGCATGGATTGTTCGTCACGACATCGATTCGCGGCAAGCGGTCCAACCATAAATCGGTTAACGATACGTGTCCTTGCAAGTCCCCTTTGCTGCCGCGCACCACATTTAGCCGGATATTGGCATGGTCCGTCGACCGATCGCGCGGTTCTATGGGGCCGATCTGGACGTTTTGCCAGCCGTTCGTCGTGGCGATCGGTTCAGCCTTCGCAGATTGCACAACACGTCCCGTCGCGTCGCAAAAATCAACCGACAACGTCACCGAGCTATATTTCAACCCTTCGTTTTTCATCCGCCCTTCGAACACATAGCTGAACCGCGAGAGCACCGGAATCGGCGGACTCGATAGTGAGGCCGCCGCGCCGTCGAGGTCGATCTGCAGGCATTTTTTGCTCTCGACCCCATCGTCGTCGTGGATCGCGACACGTACGTAGTGCGGGTAATCGACGCCCGTCTTACGCTCCCAACGATCGGGCCACCCGTCGTAGTTCACGTCCCATTCGTCGCCAAACGCGCAGTGAAACACCGTCACCGAATCGCTTTGCCGGGCATCGCTCGCGCACGCGACCGCGAGTACAATAACCGCCGCAACGAGTGCCGGGATGGCTGCGCAGAACCAGCGCGCGGCGAGATTTCGGTATCGAGAGCTCATCCGAAAATCTACCGTAAAATAAGGGCCTAGGAAGCTAGAAGTAGCTTTGTCTCACAACCGTGCCAAACGTCAAAATCGGTATTCAAACGCGCAGTCTACGGCAGCCGCTTCGATCGGCGTTAGTCACCGCGTCACGTTTAGGTGCCGCCGGCGTTGAAATCGACGCCCGTTCCGAACTGCGGCCGCGCGAACTGTCGCAAACCGGTTTGCGCGACTTCCACAAGCTGCTCGCCGATCTCAGCTTGCTTGTTTCTGCTATCGCGTTTCCTACTCGCCGCGGGTACGACGATGTGGATGATTTAGAACGCCGCGTCCTCGCTACGCAGGAGGCAATGCGCTTTGCCGCTGAGCTGCACACCGATGTAATCATCTTGCGTCCCGGCCGCGTTCCCGCAGAAACCGAGACTGCCCCCTTAACTCGGCTCGTCGAATCCCTTACAGCATTAGGCACTTTCGGCGAGCGAATCGGAGTCCGCCCAGCCCTGCAAACCGCCGACGTAAATCCGCAAGACCTTTTGCGGCTAATTAAGCAGCTACCTGATCAATCCGTAGGTGTCGACCTGCATCCGACGGGTCTCATCATGGCCGGCCATTCGCCGCAAGAAGCCATCGACCTGTTAGGCCCGCACGTGCTCCATGTGCATGCCTGCGATGCCGTTCGCGACTTCGCCTCGCGCCAAACGCTCGAAGTCGAACTCGGCCGCGGCGCTGCCGACATCCCCGAACTCCTGGGAAAACTCACAGAATTCGACTACCGCGGCTGGGTCACTATCGAACGCCGCGACTCGCCCAACCCCGTCGACGAAATCGGAAACGCCGTCGAATTTTTAACGTCGCTGTAGTTTTCCGATTCATGCGATCGACCGCTTCGCGCATTCCGCCGCTTGCGGTTTAGCTCCACCACCGCATTTCAACCCGCACAACCGTTCCCACGCGCACCTCCCCAACTCATGGTGGACAGCGCCGCATCCGCGCCCTATATCACCCTGGCAGAAAGTATGTACTGATTTTCAGCGCGCGGCCAACCTTTCGGGCAAACTCCATGGACGTTTTACCTACGATAGACATGCTGAATGGAGCGGTGGCTACGGCGGATGCGCCCGCCATCATCGCGCCTCCGACTCCAGCGCC
>DATBAY010000328.1:0-1589 GCA_036271295.1 Lacipirellulaceae bacterium
CGATTATGGCTGCGCGATGGGCAGCCTCGTGTACGCGTTGCAGCAAGCAGGCGTGAACGCCACGGGGCACGACATCAACAGCGACTGCTTCGACGGCACGGCTAAGTACCTGGGCGACAAGGTTAGCGCCGCGCCGTTCGAGGAGATTTTCGCCGAGTCCGCCCGCAAGCTGCACTTGGTGACGATGTTGCACGTGCTCGACTACATGCCGCGCCCGCTGGACGCGATGCGCGCCGTCCGCGCGCAATTGGCCGATTCAGGTATTGTCTATTTGTGTGTTTCCAACGGTTTGTTCCTGGTGCGCGAGGCTCTCGGCATCAAGCGGGACGACAACTTCGCCTTGCCGACGCAACTTCACAATTTCACACCGAAATCGCTCGACAGTTTGATGCAGGCGGCGCACATGCGGCTGCTGCACTTGGAGACGCGCGAAAGCCACCTCTCTGAGGGTGGTCGCGCGGCGCTGTTCGAAGCGGCGAAGAAGGTCGGGCTGCGGGGGGACGACTCGGCCATACTTGCCAAAGTCGCCGAGCAATTTCAGACAGCCGAATTGTTCGCCATAGCCTGCCGCGACGATTCGCCCGCGCCTTGGAATCGCGAGTTGGCGGCGCAGATTGCAGCTCGCGCGCCGACCGAGCGGCCGTTGTGGCAACGGCTAGACCAGGCGGTTGCGGCAATCGACCCGCTGCAGAAGGTCGTGATTTGTTCCGAAGAACGACTTACGCCGCCACTAGGTTGGTCAACCGAAATGCATCGCTGGATCGCGACGAAGCGGGTTATGTTCCGCGTTTTCCCGGAGAAGGTCACCTCGAAAAAGCTATCTGCGTTCCTCACAAAGGCCGCCGATCGGAATCTCCAGGTCATTTATATTTCCAACGGCGGGACGAACCTGGCGAATCTATTGAGTGAGTATCAGGGAATTACCGTCGTCCCGAAGGGCCCTTGGACGATCCACCCTATCGGAACGCCTGGCGCCGAGGCGCCAGGAACTTCGCGGCGCGGGCTGCGTCGAATCGCTTTGCGAGTGAAGCGCTCGTCGTGGGTTCGCCGCGTGCCGGCCTTCCTGCGACGAAACACATGAGTGCGGTCGTCGGCGGAATTGTTTCGCTTAACGCTGAGAATTAACGACCGCGTGCCGCACCCGTGCTGCGGCGAGCGCGACCATTTGTGTGCGGACCTTGAAGACGGTGCCCGCCGTTCCGGCTCGCGGTGGCCTTCTTACCGCTGACGAGTTTTTCAACTTCCGATCGTTTTGGTGCCGATGGCTGCGCACCTAGGCGGGTCACCGAGATTGCGCCGGCCGCATTCGCGAAGCGTACGGCGTCAAGCATCGGCATTCCCTCGGCGAGTGCCACCGCTAGAGCGCCGTTAAACGTATCGCCTGCGGCCGTTGTATCCACCGCTTTAACCTTGAAGCCGGGCACGAGTTGGGCGGATGTCGCGGTCGCCACATAAGATCCGCGCCCGCCAAGCGTGATGATCACTGTTTTAATGCCTTTGCCAAGCAAAATGTCAGCGGCGCGACTGCATGAAACTTCGTCGGTTACTTTTACTCCGGTGAGGACCTCCGCTTCGGTTTCGTTCGGAGT
>DATBAY010000329.1:0-15143 GCA_036271295.1 Lacipirellulaceae bacterium
AAAGTGTTGAGCGACACGCGGCAGCGTGCGATGGAATGAAGTATCAAAACAAGCCACTTGCGGTAATTTAGGCGAGTGCTTCGCGACCGCTCGAATTGCAGAGACGTTATGAGGCTGATGTAGTGGCGCAAGCGGGACCAGCGAATCCAACTCGTTCAAAACGCGGCCATCAATGATCACTGGCTTAGTGAATTGCGTTCCGCCGTGAACGATGCGATGGCCGGCAGCAACGACGCGCGAGTTACTCTGTTGATGTTGTCGTCCCCAATCGAACAGGAACTCAACGGCTTCGTCGTGCGACAACTTCGCACCAGCAGGCCAAGAATGCTCGCTGACAACAGCGCCGCTTGCGTCGCGCGCGCAAAACTTCGATGCCGTTTGCAACCCTTCAATCTGGCCGCGAATTGTCAGGGCCGGCGGATCAGTGTCACTAAACAAAGAAAACTTGAGACTCGAAGATCCCGCGTTCAAGATGAGAAGCGAATCAGCCATCAACGGAAAACTACGAATCTTGAGAGTCTAGTTCCGACTATTAAAGTGGCCGCGATATTACTTTCTACTCCACTGGGCACGGCTTGGCTTGCCAGATGTCGGCCGCGTATTCCGCGATCGTTCGATCGCTGGAGAATTTGCCCGATGCGGCAACGTTGAGAATCGCCGTGCGAGTCCACGCCTCTTGATCGAGGTACAACTCCGTCAGCCGCTGATCAGTTTCGAGATAGGACTTCACATCCGCAAGGTGCATGTAGTAGTCGCCACTAGTGATTAGTACGTCCCACAGCGGTTTGAAAATACCAGGCTCGTTGCGACTGAAGTGATCGGATGCAATCAGGTCGAGCGCCTCGCGAGTTTCAGGCTCATTGTCGTAGTGCCAGCGCGGCTTGTACCAACCGCGGTTACTCGCTACTTGTTCGGCGGTTAAACCGAAGAGGAAGAAGTTCTCTTCGCCCGCCTCCTCGGCCATTTCGATCGTAGCGCCGTCCCGCGTGCCCAGCGTGAGGGCCCCATTCATCATGAATTTCATGTTGCTCGTGCCGCTCGCCTCGTAACCGGCAGTCGAGATCTGGTTCGACACGTCACTCGCCGGAATAAGGCGTTCGGCGACACTTACGCAGTAGTCGGGTAAGAACACAACTTTGATTCGGCCATGCACGGCGGAATCGCTATCGATTGTGCTGGCCAAGTTGTTGATAAACTTGATGATGAGCTTCGCAAGGCGATAGGCGGGCGCCGCCTTGCCAGCGAAAATGAACGTTCGCGGCGGTGTATGAAAGTTCGAATCGCGACGGAGTCGGTTATACAGCACCACGATCCGGAGCGCGTTGAGTAGCTGACGCTTATATTCGTGAATTCGCTTGATTTGCGAATCGAAAATTGTATCGGGATCGATCGACTGGCCGCATGTTTTGATCCAATTAGTGAAACTAAGCTTGGCGTCATGCTTTGCTTTGCGGAATTGTCCGCGGAAGGCGCTGTCTTCCGCAAGCGGCATGAGCTTACGAAACTGCGCGAGATCGGTACACCAGCCGTCGCCGATCGCCTCGGTGATCACGCGCGTGAGTGCCGGGTTTGCTTGCACGATCCACCGGCGGGGCGTGACGCCGTTGGTTTTATTATTGAATCGCTCGGGAAGCATCTCCGCGAAGTCTTTCACTGTCGTTTTGCGAAGTAGCTCGGAGTGGATTTTAGCGACACCGTTTACGCTGTGCGTGCCAACGATGGCCAAATGAGCCATCCGTACGTGGTGCTCCGCGGCCGTGTCGATCAGGCTCATGCGCTGAATGCGGTCACTATCGCCGGGGTAGCGCTCCGAGACATTACCGAGAAATCGGCGGTTAACTTCGTAAACGATTTCGAGCAGCCGCGGGCAGACGAGCTCGAAATATCGCACTGGCCATTTTTCGAGCGCTTCCGGAAGCAATGTGTGGTTCGTATAGGCAAGCGTGCGTGTGGTTAAGTCCCAGGCTTCGTCCCAGCCAAGCTTGGCCTGGTCTAGCAGAATTCGCATGAGCTCGGCAACCGCCATCGAAGGATGCGTATCATTGAGTTGGATCGCGACTTTTTCGGGCAGTTGTTGCCACTCATTGTTGCCGCGTCGAAAGCGATTGATAATATCGGCCAGTGAACAGCAGACGAGAAAATATTCTTGCGCGAACCGCAATGCCTGGCCAGCTTGCGTAGAATCATCGGGGTACAACACACGGGTAATCGTTTCGGCTACGATGCGGTCCGTCATGGCGCCAACGAAATCGCCCGTGCTGAACTCGCCGAAGTTGAAGTAATCTGGCGAAGCCGCTTGCCACAAGCGAAGTGTGTTGATCGTGCGGCCGCCGTAACCGACGACCGGTCGATCGTTGGGAATACCGATGAGGTTCGATGACTGTCCTGCGACGGCACGGATCAGGCCGCCCTTTAGCTGAAACGCGCAGTCGAACGGAATGTGAACCGACTCTTTCGCGCGCGTGACCTCCCAGGGATCGGGCTGCGCTAGCCAGCGATCGGGCTGTTCGACTTGATAGCCATTTTCGATCGTTTGCCGGAAGATTCCATATTCGTATCGCAGGCCGTAACCAACGGCGGGAATTTGCAACGTGGCGAGGGAGTCGATAAAGCAGGCGGCCAGGCGGCCGAGGCCGCCGTTGCCAAGGCCGGCATCGGGCTCAGCTTCAACCATCTGCGTCCAATCCTGCAGCGGATCGGACTGCAAATCCTCCTGCACATAATCTTCAACGCCAAGGTTGATGATGTTATTGACCAGTGTGCGGCCAATGAGGAACTCCATCGATAGATAGTAAACGCGTTTCGGATTTTCTCGGTCGTGGGTTTTCTGGGTCAAAAGCCAGCGCTGCGCGAGAAGATCGCGCAGCGAACTAGCGACCGCTTCAAACCGCTCCCGCTGCGAAGCTTCTTGCTCCGAGACAACGTGATCGAACACGAGGTGACGGTCGTATCCGTCACAATCTTCACGGTCGCTGAAGCGAAGCGAACCGTTTTCGTATTGCTTAAGCTTGTTCTTGGACAAAACGCTGGACATAAGTGCGGTCCTTTGTCGGTTACGTGAAGCGACTTGCAGTTACCCCCGATTCACAGCACGTCACACGTTGTCGCCTTCGGTCGAAGTGCGGACCTTCGACCCAAGCGACTCGGGACCCCAATGCCAGCCGCTGATCTCCGGCATGTCGTCGCCATGGGCTTCGATGTATTGCTTGTGGTCAATCAGCTTATTGTGAATCGCCTGTTTAAAGTACGCGGCGCGTGAGCCGAGTTGCGGCAAGCGGTCGATTACGTCTTCGCAGAGGTGCAACCGATCGAGCTCGTTCATGACGACCATATCGAATGGCGTCGTCGTGGTGCCTTCTTCCTTGTAGCCGCGGACGTGGATGTTGTCGTGGTTCGTCCGCCGATAGGTGAGCCGATGAATCAACCAAGGGTAGCCATGGAAGGCGAAGATGACGGGTTTATCCTTGGTGAACAGTGCATCGAAGTCATGGTCTGATAAGCCATGCGGGTGCTCGCTCGCCGGTTGAAGTTTCATGAGATCGACGATATTGATTACGCGCACCTTTAACTCGGGCAAATGCTTGTGCAGTAAATCGACTGCGGCAAGCGTTTCGAGCGTGGGCACATCGCCGCAACAGGCCATGACAACGTCGGGTTCGCTTCCCTCGTCGTTGGAAGCCCATTCCCAAATGCCCAAGCCAGCCGAGCAATGCTTGATGGCTTGGTCCATCGTAAGGAACTGCGGCGCCGGCTGCTTACCGGCGATGACGACGTTCACGTAGTCGCGGCTGCGCAAACAGTGGTCAGTGACCGAGAGGAGGCAATTCGCATCGGGCGGCAAATAAACGCGAATGACTTCGGCCTTCTTGTTTACCACGTGGTCGATGAACCCAGGGTCTTGGTGACTGAGGCCGTTGTGATCCTGCCGCCACACGTGGGAACTCAAAAAGTAATTCAGCGAAGGTATCGGCCGACGCCAAGGAATGTGATTGCACGTTTTCAGCCACTTGGCGTGTTGGTTGAACATCGAATCGATGATGTGAATGAACGCCTCGTAGCATGAGAAAAACCCGTGCCGGCCAGTGAGAAGGTAGCCTTCGAGCCAGCCTTGGCATTGGTGCTCGCTGAGAACTTCCATCACGCGGCCATCGGGGCTGAGTTTGTCGTCCGTCGGATAGATCTCTGCCATGTAGCAACGTGTCGTTACGTCGAGCACGTCCTGCCAGCGGTTCGAATTGTTTTCATCGGGACTGAAGAGACGGAAGTTTTTGCTCTCCAGATTGTCCTTCATCACATCGCGCAAAAACTTGCCCATGGCGCGAGCCGATTCAGCATCGGCGATGCCGGGGCTCGATACTTCCACCGCATAATTGCGAAAGTCCGGCATTTTGAGATCGCGCATTAAGATTCCGCCGTTCGAGTGCGGATTGGCACTCATGCGGCGCTGGTCTTTGGGAGCGAGCTCTGCAATTTCCGAGTTGAGCTTTCCGTTCTTGTCGAACAATTCTTCGGGCCGATAACTCTTCATCCACCCTTCGAGAACACGAATGTGCTCGGGCTTATCCATGTCGCTCATCGGAACCTGGTGGCTGCGCCAATAGTCCTCGCACTTCTTTCCGTCGATTTCTGCCGGGCAGGTCCAGCCTTTCGGCGTGCGGAAGATGATCATCGGCCACATTGGCCGCTTCACGTTGCCTCGCTTCCGCGCGTCGGACTGAATTTGTTTGATCTCCGCGACGACCGTGTCGAGCACGCTGGCGAGTTGCTGATGAACGGCCTCTGGTTCATGGCCTTCGACAAAGTAGGGCTTGTAGCCCATGCCTTCAAAAAACTTTTGCAGCTCGTCTTTGGGTATGCGCGCCAGGAAGCACGGGTTCGCGATCTTGTAGCCGTTGAGGTGCAGGATCGGGAGGACGCAGCCATCGCGCGCTGGGTTGAGAAATTTGTTGCCATGCCATCCGGTGGCGAGCGGGCCGGTTTCGGCTTCGCCATCGCCGACAACGCAAGCGACGATGAGGTCCGGGTTATCGAACGCCGCGCCATAAGCATGGCTCAGCGCATAGCCGAGTTCGCCACCTTCGTGAATACTGCCGGGCGTTTCTGGCGCCACGTGACTCGGAATTCCGCCGGGGAAGCTGAACTGCTTGAACAGCCGCTGCATTCCTTCTTCGTCCTGACTGATATTCGGATAGATCTCGCTGTACGTGCCTTCGAGATAGGCGTGGGCGACAAGCGATGGTCCGCCGTGCCCTGGACCGATGATATAAATCATGTCGAGGTCATCGCGATTGATGACGCGATTCAGATGCACGCACAACATGTTTAGGCCGGGAGACGTGCCCCAGTGGCCGAGCAGGCGCGGCTTGACGTGTTCGCGCTTCAGAGGTCTGCGCAGCAGCGGATTGTCCAGCAAATAGATTTGGCCGACCGCGAGGTAATTCAAAGCTCGCCAGTAGGCATCGGTCTTTTCTAATTCCAGCGCGGACAATGGTCCTTCTGCCTTTGTCGCGCGTTCCTTCGATTGCTTCCGATCCGGTTTGACGGTTGCGCTAGACATAAGAATACATCCTTATTGAGAAAAGAGCGGCAGCCTTCGGGCAAAAAGGCCTTTCGCCAATCCTGCGACATCGCACTGAACAAGTCGAATCAAGCGCGATCGAGCAATGCCCGTCAGTCTATCGCTTCCGAAATCGCCTTGCTACTAATTCTTCGGACTAGTTTAAGAATCTTCACAATTGAATTGGTTCTTCATTCCAAGGCGAACACCTCCCAGCAAGTCATCAAAATCGCAATCTTGTCGGGAAAAGAAAGCCACTGCGCTTAGCTCTCCCCAATCGGGTTAATCAGTTGCTCATCTGAGGCTGTTCACGCGGAGAAAGTCACTTGATTTCCCAACTGTGACGAATGCACAATGGTTGAGTGGACGACGCTGTGAGCGTCCCTCGTCTTAACGCATCCCGACCTCGGCCGCGGCGTGGCAACCGCATGGTGTCAGGATCGAACTTGCACTTTTGAATCTCCTTCCATTCCCGCTATTCACGGGGCGAGGTGGCAATGCGTCTGTTAACAATCACCGCGTGGATGAGCAGCATCGTGCTGCCTATATTCTCGGGCTGCTCGGAAACGCCGGCGGCGATTCCGCCCGAAGCGCCGCGCGTGAGCGTAATGCACCCGGAGCAGCGCGAGCTAACCGACCATGAAGAGTTCAACGGCTGGATGGCAGCGGACAAAATAGTCGAAGTGCGATCTCGCGTCCGTGGTCATATCACGAAAGTAAATTTTTCGGACGGACAGTACGTAAAGAAAGGCGACCTGTTGTTCGAGCTTGATCCGCGACCGTTCCAAGCCCAAATCGGCCAGGCAGAAGACAAGATTAATGTTTATGCCGCCCAGAAAGAAGCGGCGGATCGCGATGCCGAGCGGTACCGAGAGTTGGTGCCAAAAAGAGCAGCCAGTTTGAAGGAATTGCAAAAGGCCGAGGCGGATGCAGCCTCGCTCGGCGCGCAAGTCGACGCCCAAAAAAATGAAGTGGATCGCGCGAAGCTCGATCTGGAATACTCGCGAGTCACGGCCGATATCGACGGCCGAATCAGCAAAGCGGAAATGACGGAAGGCAATCTCGTGAATGCCGGCGGCAGCGATCCGCTCCTTACAACGATCGTCTCGGTAACTCCGATTCGAATTTATTTCAACGTCGACGAGCGCTCGCTGCAGCGGTACGCCAAGAGCATCGGTGCGCGAGGCGGATCGCTCGTCGATTTGCTCGCAAATCTGAAAGACCAACAAGCGAAGTTTCAGTTCGCACTCGATGGCGAAACCGAATTCACTCACGAGGGGACGCTTCACTTCGGCGATAACCGAGTCGACCCCAGCACCGGCACCGTTCAGGTTTACGGCATCGTGCCCAATGATAAGGGAATGTTCGTACCTGGGTCGCGGGTGCGCGTGCGGCTAACAATTGGCAAACCATATAAATCCTCACTAGTTCCAGATACTTCGATTCTTTCAGATCAAAATAAGCGCTACGTGCTTATCGTCGATGACAAGGACATTGTGAGGCGCCGCAACGTGACTTTGGGGATGATCACGGATGAAGGCCTGCGCGCAATACAACCGGCCGACAAGCTTGAGGATGGCGAGGACATTGCGAAATGGCAGGTCATCGTTGATAACTTGCAGCGCGCGAGGCTGAACTATCCCGTCGAGATCGTGACGCCGGATAAGACTGTGGCCAGTTTGTGAACCTTCGCGACCGTGCCACGGTCGTTTCCTAGGATTAGCCTCTTTTCATGATTTCGCACTTTTTCATCGATCGCCCGATCTTCGCGACGGTTTTGTCGATCGTCATCGTCATCGTCGGTGTCGTGGCGATGACGCAGCTTCCGGTCGCCCAATATCCCGAAGTCGCGCCGCCGACCGTGCAAGTAACTGCAACCTATCCGGGCGCGAATGCGAAGACGACTGCAGACAATGTTGCCACGCCGATCGAACAGGAAGTAAACGGCGTGGAGCGAATGCTCTACATGTCGTCGAAATGCACGAACGACGGGCAGATGAACCTCGACGTGACTTTCGAGCTGGGGACGAATCTCGATACGGCTCAGGTGCTTGTGCAGAATCGCGTGGCCGTGGCAGAGGCGAAGTTACCCGAGGAGGTTAAGCGGATCGGCGTTACGACAAAGAAAAAATCGCCGAGCATTTTGTTGTGCGTAAACCTCGTTTCGGCCAAGCGAGCAGACGGGAGTTTTTACTACGATCAGCTTTATCTAAGCAACTTCGCAACGCTGAGCGTCAAAGATGACCTGGCGCGAATCAAAGGTGTGGGTGACGTTGCCTTCTTGGGACCACGCGACTACAGCATGCGGGTGTGGCTTGACCCGGATAAGTTGGCGGCTCGCGACTTAACAGCCAGCGATGTGATCAACGCCGTTCGCGAGCAAAACCGCCAAGTGGCGGCCGGACGGCTCGGGCAGCCCCCGGTGCCGCAGGCCGATTCGGTAAAGTTTCAGCTGCCGATCAATACGGCCGGCCGGCTAACGAGCGAAGAGCAGTTCGAAAACATCGTGTTGAAGGCGACGCCGGATGGCGGCGTGGTCCATTTCAAGGATGTAGTACGCGACGACAAAACGGACAACAGCGGTCGCATTTCCGAGAAAGGAATCGAGCTGGGTGCGAAGAATTACGATGTGAATAGCTATTTGGATGGTCAACCATCGGCGACGCTTGCCATTTTTCAGCTACCGGGTTCGAATGCGCTCAACACGGCCGAAGCGATTCGCACCAAAATGGACCAGCTAAAGGCCAATTTTCCCGAGGGGGTCGATTATCAAATCTACTACGACACGACCGTATTCGTGTCTGAATCGATTCACAGCGTGCTTCATACGCTGATCGAAGCATTCGTGCTCGTATTCATCGTAGTGCTGGTCTTCCTGCAGAACTGGCGGGCGACCATCATTCCGATGGTGGCCGTGCCGGTTTCGCTCGTGGGCACGTTTGCCGTGATGGCGATTTTAGGCTTCTCGCTCAACAATCTCTCGTTGTTCGGCTTGGTGCTCGCGATCGGCATCGTGGTGGATGATGCGATCGTCGTGGTTGAAAACGTAGAGCGCTGGCTAGCCGAGGGAATGACGCCACGCGATGCCAGTCGCAAGGCGATGGAGGAAGTCACCGGGCCGGTGGTTGCCATCGCGCTCGTGTTGTGTGCCGTATTTGTACCGACCGCGTTTATGGCCGGCATCAGCGGGCAGTTTTATCGGCAGTTCGCGCTGACGATCGCGGCATCAACGATCATCAGCGCATTCAATTCATTGACATTGAGTCCGGCGCTCGCGGCCTTGCTCCTCAAGCCGCACGAGCACGGTGAACACGGGCATGTGCAACAAGAAGGATTGCCACGGGCCGGCATCGCGATCATCGGCGGCTTGCTCGCGTACGTGTTTCTGCTTGGCCCGGTCGCCCACCTTTTTGGTTTTGAACTAGGCGGACACGGTCACACGGACGAAGTGGCGGCGCAATCGAACACGGCGACACTCGTGTTCCTTCAGATTGCCCTATTTGCGCTAGGGGCAGTAGCTGGATGGTTTGCCGGCATTATCGTCAATCGGTTGCTCGGCGCGTTCTTCCGCGGATTCAACTGGTTTTTTGATGTCACAATCAACCTGTATGGCAAGGCTGTGTCCGGTCTACTGCGCGTAAGTGTTCTTGCCCTGCTTGTTTATGCCGGATTGATGGGGCTTACAGTCTTTGGATTTCGCGCAGTACCGATCGGCTTTATTCCAGAGCAGGACAAGGGCTATCTGGTGCTCAATGCCCAGTTGCCAGACGGGGCCGCCCTCGATCGCACGGACGCTGTGGTACGCGAGATGAGCAAAATCGCCCGCGAAGAACATGGTGTCGCTCACACGATCGATCTGCCAGGCTATTCGGCCGTGCTGGGCACGAACATCAGCAACGTCGGCGGCATGTTTGTGATCCTCGAACCGTTCGAGAAGCGGGCCGGCAACCCGGAGCTCGGCGCGCCGGCAATCATGGCACGCTTGCGGCAGAAGTTCGGCACTATAACGGCGGCTCGCGTGGGCGTGTTCGGCGCGCCGCCGGTGGAGGGCTTAGGAACGACCGGCGGATTCAAGCTGCAAGTTCAAGATCGCCGCAGCGCCGGTTTGCGTTCGCTGCAGGGCGCGGTCGAAAACTTCGCCGATGAAGGGAACCGCGATCCGCGGCTGTCGGGCTTGTTCACCAGCTTCAGCGTCACGCAACCGCAGTTATTTGTGAAAGTCGATGAAGAGAAGGCAAAAGCGCAACAAATCAAACTGCAGGACATCGATGCCACGCTGCAGTCGTACCTTGGCTCGTTCTATGTGAACGATTTCTTTTTTCAGAACCGCAATTGGCAGGTGAATTTGCAGGCGGCGCCGCGGTTCCGCATGAAAATCGAGGACATCGGCAATCTTGAGGTTCGTAATGCGAATGGGCAGCGAGTGCCGCTACGAACGCTAATCACCGTAAAGTACGACAGCGGGCCGGCGATCGTGAACCATTACAACATGTACCCATCCGCTGAGATCAACGGTAGCACCGCGCCGGGCGTAAGTTCCGGCCAGGCGATCGGCATTATGGATAATCTCGCAGCCACCGCGCTGCCAGACACGATGGGATTCGAGTGGACTGAGCTCACCTTCCAGCAGATTCTGGCAAGCAAGGATTTACTCACAAAGCTCGCATTCCCGCTCGCCGTCGTGTTCGTATTCCTCGTGCTCTCCGCCCAGTATGAGAGTTGGACGCTGCCGCTGTCGATTATTCTCATCGTGCCCATGTGCTTACTCGCGGCGATCGCGGGAATTTGGCTCGCGAAGCTCAACAACGACATTTTCACGCAAATTGGCCTGATCGTGTTGATTGGATTGGCGGCGAAGAATGCGATTCTCATTGTCGAATTCGCCAAGCAATTGCAGGATCAAGGCATGGGCCGCTTCGAAGCAACTGTCGAAGCGTGCCGGCTGCGGCTGCGACCAATTCTGATGACATCGTTCGCGTTTATTTTGGGCGTGGTGCCGCTCGTACTTGCGACCGGCGCGGGGGCAGAGATGCGCCGAACGTTGGGCATCGCCGTATTTAGCGGCATGCTCGGCGTCACGATCTTCGGTATTTTCTTCACGCCGGTTTTTTATTCCGTCGTGCGTTGGTTTGGCGAGCGGAACGCGGTCGCTTCTACCCGCCCAGTCGACCAGCCCACAGATGCTCGAACCTAGGCAATGCTGTTAATGAAGATTCCACGGAGTTCGAGCGAGCAGGTCCGCCATCACTCAGCCAATGCGATGCCGTCGCCCGCATACGATGACAGTCCCCGCCTAAGCCATCGCAGGATCACTGATGCTTGATGCCCCAACCTCAACGTGTCCTGCAAATGTAAACGAATAGGTCTCGTTATCAGCGACGCGAAGGGAAAGGTCGTACCACCCCGAGCTCTTTGTCACATCGCACACGATCGTCACGTATTGTTGGGGCGCGAGGATGCGATCTTGCGCACTTGTCCCGTAAGCATTGTCTATCAATTCTACTTTGAAAGCCTTGCTAGGATCGCGGTTCGCAACGTGGATGGCAATTGCTTGCGGCTGTTGGCGATTTGCGTTATGAGGTGCGTAATCGCAAGTCGTTTCGAGCTGCGGTTCACTTGATTGCCCAATGAAATTGCGAAAGAATCCGTTGGGGCCGTACACTGAAAGTTCATAAGCGCCATTTTGGAATTCAGTGATCGGCCAGAAATCTTCCAGGCGATCGCCGGCCGAGACGGCATACGCGCGCTGCTGAAGCTTGCCTTTTGCCAGCCGCGCGTACACGAGAAACGGCGCTCCGGCCGCTCGGTCGCCGAATTGCGAAGTTCGCGCTTCGAACGATATCAGAAACGCTTTCCGATCGTCGCTCAATTTTCCGTTGGAACTCAGCTCATACGGCAAAGCGCACGACGGCCGAGTCCCCGCTTCTTGGCGCGGAACGAACTCGGTGTCACTGCCGCCGTTCTGAAGTTGCTTGATCTCAGCGGCGGAAAGCTTGTGATATCCAGTCGGCAACTCTTTGAATCGAGCTTCATGGATCAGGCGGACGTACTCATTGCGCGTAGTGGACTTGGGTAATGCAATTCCAACCTGTGGTTGCGGCCGGAACGCGGAGGTCAAATCCCCGCAAACCGCCCGACGCCACGCGCTGATGTTCGTCTCCCGCAAGTCGGCACCCAGTTTTTTAGATAGCAGCCGCTCCAGGAACTGCAGCGGCGAAGTGTGATCGAAGACTTGCGAACACACGTAGCCACCGCGCGACCAGGGGGAGGCGATAATCATCGGCACCCGGTAACCAAGGCCGATGGCGCTATCTCGGCACTCATCCGCGGGCTTGCGATTCAGTTCGTCCTTCCGATAAACGTATTCCAGACCGGCATCGATGTTCGCTGAAACGCGTCCGGTTTCGCGCCGCCGCGGGTCGGGAGCAACGAACGGCGGCACATGATCGAAGTAGCCGTCATTTTCATCGTAGGTGAGAATGAAAATGGTTTTCTTCCAAACCTCGGGGTTCTTGGTCATAATATCGAGCACCTCGGCGACATACCACGAGCCGTACCAAGGCGAACCCGGGTGATCTGAAAATCGTTCAGGCGGAACGATCCACGACACCATCGGCAACGTGCCATTCGTGACATCGCTACGGAATTGGTGCAGCAAATCTCCCTTCGGCACCCGCACGCGGCGCTCCTTGTTGCCCTCGTGATAGACGAATTCCGAGAGTCGTCGATAATCTGGATCTTTTCGATTCGAGCAGAATGCTTTGGCAATCAGGCTTTTTTGCCGAGCGGAAAGCCGCTCGTACGCGGCATCATTCCAACCGTGGTCCCCTGCTCCGGCGTCCGTCGCAGAATTCCGCACGTATTCTCGATACGCATCTGTCAGCCGCACGTTGAATTGGCGAAAGTATTCCAGCGGGTTGTCGCCGAAGTTAGATAACCAAGCGTCTTCTTCTTCGGTGAGTCCCACGCCGACGCTGATCTCATTCTGATAAACCACCCAAGAAGCGCCCAAATCCTCGAGCCGCTCCGGAAAAGTCGGCCAGCCGACGTTCGTTGCATGGTCCGCATCCTCGTTCACCACATTCGCTGGCGAGTTGGCGCTCTGCTGCGCCCGAATCGTGCCGGTCCAGAGATAGCAACGGTTGGGTGTCGTGCCAGTGAGACTCGAACAGAAGTTCTGATCGCAAACCGTAAAAGCATCCGCCAGCGCGTAGTAAAACGGAATGTCTTCGCGCGTGTGATAACCGAGCGTTAACGGCATCTCGGCGTACTGCTTCTCTCCCGATCGTTTTACATCGAGCCAACGATCGTGCAATCCGTTATTGCGCGCATCCACCTGGCTCGTGCGCCCGTGCGGCAAGCTGCCCATCCAAGTCGACTTGGAATCTTTCAAATTCAGGCGAAATGGCGCATAACTTTCCCCTACCGCGTTCGTTTGAACCCACACAGGAAGACCGTTTTGAAGCGTGATCGCGCGCCGATCGTTGAACCCCCGCACGCCGCGCAACATGCCGAAGGTATGGTCGAACGACCGATTCTCCTGCATGAGAATGACAACGTGCTCGGCATCCAAAAACGTGGAGTTTGTCGACGGCTCGATTGCCATCGCGCGCTCGATCGCGCCAAATAACTCGGTCGATACCGCCGCCGAACCGGAGAGACAGGCCAACTTGGCTAAGAATCCACGCCTGGTTTCCATGTCATCTATTGTAAACGATTCCCCCGGCCGCGGACGTTCGGCAATTCGCGCAAGCCGCTTGGCGAAACGCGTGAGAGCCCATTGCTAAATTCAATCAAAGACAGGGCGGCGATTCCACAACGGGGTTAGCAGTACGGCGGAAGCTATTAATCCGATAAGTGAGACGACAAACAGCGCTGACCAGTCCGTCGAAGTGGTTATGACGCCCGGCAAGTAGCCCCCCAGGACGGCGCCCACCGAGCCGATCCCATTGATGAAGCCTACCGCGGCACCGGTCCCGCTTTTCAGACCAAAATCAATCGCAGCCGTCCCCGCAAGCAGCGAATCCGGTCCATATAAAAACAGACCGACAAAGAAAAAGAAGACGCGCATCGTCCATACGTTGCTCACATGATAGCGACCAATCAGCAACAGCGCTGCCGCAGCGCACAGCGAAATAATCACCACCGGCGCGCGGCGCGACTGAAACAACTTGTCGCTGACATAACCGGACGCAATCACGCCCACGAATCCGCCGATCGGCAACCAGGCGGCCACCAAGGTGCTGGCGAAAGCGGACGAGCCAAGACTTTCGGCCACGTATTGCGGCCCCCAAAACTCAAGCGAATAACGCGCGAGTTTCACCGGCAGATAGGCGAATGCCAGCAGCCAAATCTCGGTCGATGTCAAAACATGCCAGATTGCAGCCCAACTGTGTCCCCGAGCATCCACGGCTGATCGATCGTCCAAATCCTGAGTTTCGCCGCCCTGGTATTCGGCAAGCGGCGGCAACCCGGCCTCCTCGGGCGAATTCCGCAACCCAAACCACATCACTGGAATGATGACCGCAAGTGCCGCCGCCGGTCCCCAAAAAGCGGCCTGCCACATGGGGACAGCCGGTCCTCCGCCGCTCTCCGATGCTCGGCCGAATTCGTCCATCAGCCAGGCGGCGAATGGCGATGCCGCGGCCGTGCCCACCGTGTAATTCGTGCACCACCACCCAAGCACGCGCCCGCGCTCGCCAAGCGAGAACCAAGCGCCCATGATTTTTAGAGTCCCGGTCCAACCTGTAGATTGCGCAATGCCCTGCAACGCGGCAAAGACCAGGAACGCCGTGGCCGTGCCCGCGAAGCCATTTGCCGTGCCGGCAAGAACACTAAGCGTCAGCCCGACGAGAAGTACGATCCGTCCTCCAAAACGATCGGCGAGCGGACCGAACAGGAATTGTCCGATGAGATAGGTACCAAGGAACGCTGAATCGATCAGCCCCAATTGCTCGCGAGTCAACCCGATGCCCGGAGCACTCGCGAATGCAATCTTAACGACGCCGAATGACTTTCGCGTCAAATAATAACTGGCATAGACCAACCAGGTAATGCAAAAAGTCTGCCAACGCCAACGCTTAAAACGTGAGTTCACCGAGAGATCTCAATTCCAACAGCGTTCGACGAACTTCGCCCGTCAATCGTATCCAAACGCTTCCACGAACGGCCGCAGCGATTCCTGATACGGTTCGAGGTGCTTCTCATAATTGCGCCAGCGGCCGATGGAAGTACTATACACGGGTTTGGTTACGAGCTCATACGTCGGCGAATGAACATGCTTTTGTTGGGCCCGCGAGTAAAATTGCAGCACGCAATCGTCCCACGGCAACGCGAGAAAGTCGAGCACGCGCCGCGCCTGCCTTTCCAAGTCGGCGACCATATCTTCGTAGCGAATTTCAATCCACGCGTTCTTGATTATGCGGCGAAGCTTCAACCACGCTTGCATCATCGTTACGTATTTTTTCACCGTTCCTTCGAGAGATAAGTAATGCACGCTCACCGGATTCAGCGGCAGCCGTTGCATGAAGCAACTGACGACCACATCTCGAGGATCGCGCAGCGCAAACAGTACTTTCATCTCGGG
>DATBAY010000330.1:0-23976 GCA_036271295.1 Lacipirellulaceae bacterium
GCAGGTACGTGCCGGAAACGCTTATCCGGGCCCTCGACGAGCTGGCAGTTGAGTACGATAAGGCGTGCGCTGATGCGGAGTTTCAGGCGGAACTTGCTTCGCTGCTGAAGCATTACGTGGGCCGACCGTCGCCGTTGTATCACGCTCGCCGGCTGAGCGAAGAATGCGGCGGCGCTCAGATTTGGCTCAAGCGCGAAGATCTGAATCACACCGGCGCTCACAAAATCAACAACACGGTTGGCCAGGGCTTACTCACGCTGCGGATGGGCAAGAAGCGGGTCATCGCCGAGACCGGCGCCGGGCAGCATGGCGTCGCCACGGCGACTGCCTGTGCTCACTTTGGGCTGCAATGCGTAGTGTACATGGGTGAGGAGGACATTCGTCGCCAAGCGCCGAACGTTTTCAGCATGAAGCTGCTGGGGGCCGACGTGCGACCCGTCTCGAGCGGCTCGCGAACGCTGCGAGATGCAATTAACGAAGCGATGCGCGATTGGATGTCGAGCGTTGACACCACGCATTATATTTTAGGGTCGGTCGTGGGACCGCATCCGTTTCCGCGCATTGTGCGTGATTTTCAAGCGGTGATTGGGCGCGAAGCGATCGAGCAATCGCGCGAGCAGTTGGGCCGATTGCCGGAAACGGTGGTCGCCTGCGTGGGCGGTGGGAGCAATGCTGCGGGCATATTCTATCCGTTTGTCGAGCATACCGATGTAGCGCTGGTCGGTGTCGAAGCCGGTGGTCGAAGTGATAAACCGGGCGACCACGCGGCACCCTTGAGCCACGGTCAGCCTGGCGTATTACATGGCAGTTACAGCTATGTGATGCAGGACGAAGATGGTCAAACGTGCGACGTTCATTCGATGTCTGCGGGGCTCGACTATCCCGGGGTTGGGCCCGAGCACAGCTACTGGAAAGATTCGGGCCGCGTCTCCTATACGAATTGCCTGGATAAGGATGCAATGGGGGCATTTGATGCACTTGCCCGCACCGAGGGCATTCTGGCGGCGCTCGAAAGTTCGCACGCCGTCGCGAAGGCGATGGAACTTGCCCGCGGCAAATCGAAAGATCATGCGATCGTCGTTTGCCTCTCGGGTCGGGGCGATAAAGATGCGGCCGAGATCGCACGGCTCAAAGGCACGCAGGCGGGATAACGTATTCAATGTCGAAGATTGATCAACTTTTTGCGCGCCTTCGCCAAGAAAATCGCAAAGCGCTAATGCCATTCATCACTGCCGGTGATCCGGATTTAGCATTCACCGCTGCGGTTGTTAAAGAGTTAGTGGCGCGTGGCGCTCATCTCTTTGAAGTTGGAATTCCTTACAGCGATCCGATCGCCGATGGGCCTGTCATTCAGGCTTCGTACACTCGAGCGCTCGCTCACAAAATCAAGCTGGATGATATCCTAACAACACTTGGTGACATAGCGCCGAAAGTCTCATCACCGATCGTTACGATGGTGAGCTACGCGATTGTGTATCGGCATGGGCTCGATAAGTATGTGGATGATGCACAGCAACGAGGAATTGCCGGGCTGATCGTGCCGGATTTGCCTGTGGAAGAATCGGCGAAGCTGGCGAAGATTTGCACGGCTCGCGAAGTCAGCCTTATTCAGCTCGTGACACCGACGACGCCGCGCGACCGTGCGGTGCGAATTGCCGAAACGTCGACTGGGTTTTTGTATTACGTTTCGGTGGCCGGCATCACCGGTGAGCGCACTGCCCTGCCCTCTGAGTTGGTCGACAACGTCGGTTGGTTGCGTACGCAGACAAAGCTGCCGATTTGCATTGGGTTTGGGATCAGTCGGCCGGAGCATGTGAAGCTGCTCGCGCCGGTGGCGGATGGCCTCATCGTTGGTTCGGCGATTGTGAGGCGGATTGCGACCGCTGCAGAACAGCCTCGTGAAAAGGTGCTGAAAGAAGTTGGCGATTATGTGAGCGAATTGCTCGCGGCGCTGTAGCAACGTTATGCATCGGTAATCGGCCGGGTGGCTGGGGCAACGCCCCAGAATATTACACAAGACTGGGGGGTTGCCCCACGCACCCAATGGAACAGTTCCATCAAAGACGCTCTAAGCGTCTGTAATTGGCGGCGAGGTCGGCTCCGTGTCGAAGTCGATCCACTTCATCGCTCGGCGGAAAGGCTCGATGCGGAGCATCACTTCGCCGTTCTGGAAGAGCCGCACCGTGCCGGTGGACTCGCTGACCGTGATGGCGACGGCTGTTGTCGCGCGACTGATCTCGGCTGCGGCCCAGTGACGCGCGCCGAAGCCTTTCGGGAGCGATAGATCCGTCGAGCGAGGTGCGTTCAATTGCTGAGCGCCTGCTACGACGTGACCATCAGAGGAAACCACGAATGCGCCATCGAGTTGGGCGATTTCTTTCACACCTTCGCGCACCTTGGAGTCGGACAATTGTCTCTCGGCCCGGCTGTAGCCGCGCAGTGGATCGAAGCCCATCGGCCGGCACATGCTGAGAACTTTGCGATGGTCCCCCACGACGAACAGCGAGCCCACCGGCTTGCCCTCGCGGCCCTCGCGGCCAACGTCGACTGCCAAGTCGACAACCGTTTTGAGCGTGTCGAGCGGGATGCGCGTTTTGAGTTGGCGCAGGTCGCGGACCGTCAGTTGGCCCAAGTGCTCGCCCAAGCGAATGATGCTGAGCGAATCAATGACCGTCGGCTCGAAACCGCTGTAAACGGCGACGACGGACGCCCCGGCCGGCAGCAATTCTTCGGCGACTGCTTCCAAAAGTGCTTGCGTGAGTCGCTCGTAAACCGGAGCCTCGGAAGGCATGTTGAGCAGGATCGTCTCGAAGTCTTCGTCGCCCGCGCCTTCGAGTGTATCTTCATTATCGCCGGCCAATAGCACGGTGTGGTGACCGGCGGCCTGGCGGAGTCGTGCCCAATCGGTCGGGCGTTCCATCAGGAACAGCATGGCATCGGCTTCGTGCGAAGTGGCCAGGCGATCGGCCATTTCGCAGAAAGCTTGCAGCTGATCGGTGAATTTGCGAGGGAACGCCATGATGTGTTTCGGCCGCGATGAAAATGCGAGGATCGCGCCGCGCAACAGGCCGGGAGCGAACTAGCCGCGAGAGCTCGCGAGACGACGCCGATCAAGCATACGTCACAGCTAGGCGTCCGCCAGCGCGACCGACGAAAAACGCGATGGTCGCAATGTAAACCGTGGCGGCGGCAAATTCAATGCGAAGTGGGGCGAACCGCCGCAAAATAGGTGGCTCTGCCGAAGCAGGCGTCAATTGGCCGTATCTGGCAATTTAAATCGTCCGTTCAGCGACTGCTTGCGCCGGATTGATTGTTATTAGCCACGCGCGTCGGGGTTTGATAAGAGGCCACCGGGCCATCTTTATCGAACGCCGCGAAGACGCGTTGATCGTAGAGCAACAGAGCGTGGGTGGCGTGACTGCGCGGACCAATTTCCCATTCGTTGTCGTAGTTCGAGTACATCAGGTTGGCCAAGAACGACACCGCACGGACGGTGCGTTGATCGCGAAGCTCCTCATCGCTGAGCGAGTAGCAAAGCCATTCCAGAATGTGACCCGTGGTCTTGATTTTGCGATTGATATCGTCTTCATCGCCGCCGCCGCGAAACCAGGCGGTGCTCAAGCTGCCATCCGGATTTTGAAGCCGGAAGGCATACTGCTGATACTTCTTCACGAAGTCGGCGGCTTGGGCGTATTCGCCATCGAGCGGCTCGCCGCGTTCGATCCGCTTCTTCACCACGAGGCTCAGACCGGACAGGCGGTGCGTACCGCCGCAAGCTGCGCCGCGAATCGGCTGCGACAATTCTTCGCGAATCAAGCGTGAGAAATCCCAATCGACACCTTGGTCGTTTACCCACTTGTCGTTCAAGTCGATGTAGTGCTGCAAAGCAATCAACTTAAACGTGAGCTCCGACTTCGGATAGCAGGTCTTCTTCTCGGCCTCGATGAGGTCGTGAATCGTAAAATCATTATTGCCGACGCGGATCGGATAGTCGGCCGACACATTGCATTGAGCGAGCATCGCCAGCAATTGGCCGAGGTGGCCCTGCAGGCCAACGCCGTACTTCGCTCGCACTTCGCCCTGGGGGTTTACGTACATGAGCGTTTGGCCCTTGCACGGCTTGTTGTAGCAGAGCCAGCCGACGCTGGTGATCGGTTCGCCGTTGGCGCCGCCCTGGCGAATGCGGCTTTGCACCCCATACGAGAGCATGCCGTGCATGACTTCCCAGGGATCGTTGTCGCGGCTGTTGAGCGGCTTGCGATAGTAGCCCTTGAGCACGGACCGCACGCGCGATCGCAACATCACGAGCTGTTTGGTCAATGGCGGCGGGGTCGTTGTTTCGGGAGCTGGGACCGTCAGCGGTTTGGAAGCAGCCGCGGCGCTCGGTAAACTCGCCGGCGGACTGACTGCGTTCGGCTGGTTCGCAGGCGCGACCAACTTGGCCGGTGACGCGTCTTCAGTTGCCGTCACGTCGTCGGGCTCAACGGGGTTCGTAGGAGCGGGCATCGGCTTGTCCTCTTCGCCTAAAGGGACGTTGTCGTAGGCGTCAGCCAACGAGGTTGGATTGCTTCTCTTCGCCGATTTGGGCGGAACGTGCTGTGATTCGTGGCCACTGCCGTCGCCCTCCGCTTCGCCTTCATGCGAATGGCCGACGTCGGCAGGCTCCGCCTGAAGATCAAGCGGCGCTTTAGCGATTGGCGTCGAAGGTGCAGCGGCTTCGCTGGGCCGGCGCCAGCCGTTGGCGCCCTCGCGGACCGCGACGTGTTCGCCAGCAGACTTGTCGCCGTCGCTATCGGGCTTGGCAGCCGAAGCCGACGGCGAATTCTGTAACAGCGGATGCTCGGTTTGATCCAGCACGCTCCGCAGAATGTACTGCTGATGCGAATCATCAGCCTTCGGGTTCTTAGCGAACGGCGACGGTACGCCGATCACCCAGCCCGAGTCGACCTGATCGGCGCCGCGCGTTGCCGCAAAGAATGCGCAACACACGACGGCCGTAAGCGACAGAGTCCACCAGCGGGCCTGGCGTGAGCCGACCACAGCGATCGAACGTCGATTGGGAAAATTAACCTTGGTCATGCGCGTGCTTCTCTAGATCAACCGTCCCACTCAATCCGAGCGACACCGAAATACATGACCGCAACCATCGCGCACGATTGTTGCGGTCATGCTTCGAGAGGAAAAGGGCTGGGCAACTATGAAAAGCGGCCTCGACGATCGCCTTGCTCACCACGAGTGAGATTGGTGAGCAACTCGCCTTGCGATGTGGCCAAACTTCTCACGCCGCGATTGTGTCCGCGGCGTGCGATTCCCCCTTTGCCTCCTAACGTGGTATCGGGCCATCGGCGCTTGAAATTCAAGCCAATCGCGAGTTTGCTTCCGCGCAGGCAGCGCCCAGAGTAGCCAGACAAGATATGCGGACGGGCGATTTTTTTTGAAAGCGGCGCCGCGTGCTAGCAGTGCGCGAAATAGTACGAAACTATCCGCAGTTGAATCAAGCGTGGCGATGAAGCTAATGCTAGCGCCGAGGTAAGAGGCCCGCCTGCAGGTTCGCTATTTGAACGGCGACATCCGCTCAACGCGTTCCGCGACGGTCGGCACATGCTCTGGCGGCAACGTGCCGCCCGCAGCCACTTGCCGCCATGCTTGCACGTCGGGCCCGTAGTCTTTGCCGGTCACTTGCTTCATCGATTGCACGGCAACGTATTGCATCGCGGGATCGTGATCATCCAGCGCGGGCGCCAAAGCTTTGATAGCTTCCGGCGACTTGATTTTGCCGAGCGCCTCGGTGGCCGCTAGCCGCACGTCGACTTCTTTGTCGCTCCGCACCGCGTTGGCCAAACTTGTTACGGAAGCTGCTTCTGCCCGTTTGCCAAGCGCTTTGCAGCAAGAGACTCGCACTGCCGCGTTTTCGTCACCGAGCCCAGCCTCAAGCACTTGTTCGGCCAGCGGCGTGCGATACGCGCCGATCGATTGCACGATCGCTTGCCGCACGAGCGGATCCGGCTCGACCTGGATTTGCCGAGCTAATTCATCGGTAATTTGCCGCTGCTCCGGCGAATCGACGCCTTTGGAGCGCAGCGCGTAATCTTTCACGGCATCCACGCGCATGCTCGGCGTGTGGTACGACGTAAGCTTGTGTTCCGGGAACGGCCAGAACGTGGGGCGATACCGCTCGTACGTTTGGCAGCCGCTAAACGCCGCGAGCGCGAGCCCCATCCACCAGAGATTTCGCACGATGCGTTGCGTCATAAATGAGGCGCGCAGGCCGAGTGAACGCGACCGCCGCACAAAAAATGGCGCGGCAGGGCTCGCTGGAAAAGTCGCGGACTCTAACAAATTCGGCGAGAGAGAGTCCATGCCGCTATTGCGACACGCCAATTCGACGCGCAGTGCCAGCAACGCATGCAAGAATCGCATAATAAGCGAGAAAAAAGACGCCGGCTGGCTGCGTTCACCAAGACATGCCAATGCACAGCCCAGCCGGCGATCGTCTCTGGAAGACAGATGTATTATTTCGCCCACAAAGCAAAGGAAAAGTACGTAATTTTGGCCGCCACGCTAGGGCAGATGAGGACATATTCGTCGAAGCTGGCACGATCAAAGGGTCGGCCTCGAGTCGATCGCGCCTTTACATACGTTGGCCAAATAGGACGAGCAAGAATAATAATACCAATTGAATTCCAAAACCGACCAACGCACCCTGATACGCCTTCTTGAGTAGTGCGAACACCCCAGCGCCAATTGCCATGCCGCCCAAAAACCAAAGGGACGGCGGCGGTAAAAGCATCCGAACATTAAAGTTTCGGTGATCGTAATTTGCCCCGATCATGCATAGCATCTCAAAACCAAGTCCCACCAAACTGAACGAGATCAGGAGTTGCCTGAGAGAAACCTGCGGCATGTGGTGGCGTTGGTAGATGTGCATCATTCAGATTCTATCAGGCGGGAAAAAGAAAGACCTCGGTTACATTTATTTCAAGTTCGTCGAAGCATGAGATATAGCCATCCAACCCCAATCGCTAACGCCGTGAGGATGCAACTTGGCGGCTCGGGTACGACAACGAAGTCCCCAATTGTCGATTGGACTGACACTGTGTTTGGATATCCGAATTGGAAATCGAGTCGACGTTGAGTTGTCAGCTGGTTCCACCGGTTTATGTCCAATACTTGCTGCTCGTTTGCAATGGTGCCTTGTGGGCCAACGATCCACATACTAGGACCGGTACCTGGATATACATTCGTTGGAGAGATGTACCCTAAATACACCGACGAAGTTGGACCAAGTGGCGGCTGATTAATATCAATCACGCCCCCGTCGTTGAGCGTTCCGATGTTCGTGTCAAAGTCAACTTTACTGCCTGAGATGTTGAGGAGTAGGTGTCCCGATGTGCCGAGTCCGGGGCGAAGAAACTCATCCAATAAGTCTTGCGCATCCGCATAGGAGTACTGCCCAGTGAATGGTTGGCCGACCACAAGTGGGAAAGAAGGTTCAGCAGTGCTGGGTCACCCTGCACTTGCGAAATCGTAGCTCGAAATTGAATCGTAAGCGGGCTGGCATGCAGCATGGGGGCTGAGAATACGACTGCTAAGCACGTCATCAGAATATTTGCGATGCGACTCCAAGTGCGTGTTTGATGAATCAAAGTGGTAACCACGAAATGTCTCAATGATGGATGATATTCGGAAAGCTGCCGATGGCGAAAATACAGAACGTATCTCGCAGGCTATCTTCACCAGCTCGGGCAGTGAAGATCATTTCGCAAAAAGCGCATGAAGAACTCGAACCGAGCGACTTTTTGGCGTGATCGCGTGACGAATCTTGAAGAAGTCGGCCTCAGTCATCTTTCGATGCTGTGCGCGTTTTTGGATCCGTCGAAGAAGTCGCTAATGATCCAAATACGCGCCACACGCCGGGCAGCGCGCGTACCACATCGGCACGTGTTGGCCGCACTTGCATTTGATGTTGTGGCGAATGACGCTCGAGCCAAGCAGGCTGCCGCTCGTGCCGCTGCCGGGCGCGGCGACCGCTTCGGCCGGATCATCGAAGACGTGTGAGTCGCTCGTTGACGAATGCCCAACCTGAGTCGAAGCTTGCCGGCGCTGGATCGCTTCGCGTTGCAGCGTTTCGCTGGATTCGCTCACGGTAAGCGCATCGGGAACTTGCACGATGACCTGGCCTTCGCAATGCGGGCACAAGCCTTTTTTCCCGGCGTACTTATCTTTAACTTTGAAGACGTGCCCGTGGGGACATTCAACTTGAATTCCCATGGCCGGCGACCTCCCGAACCGCTGACGAACCTGGAAAAGAATGCACGGATCGCTCAGCACAGGGCATGGAGTAGAGAAGCTCCACGCTTCGTGAGTCACGACCCCTACGGAATTGTTCGCCTCAGCTCGATCGGCGGCGAGAGACTCAAAAGAAAAGAACTCTAACCGAACTCGCCGGCCTCGCGTTCCGATTGCAGCTTACCACGCGCCCTACAAAATAGCAATCAAACTCAGAGGCTGCAAAACTCGCCGGTTTTGACTGATCCTCTGACGTTTTGTACCCACCGGCATCGTACACTCAATGGAATGCCGAACCGCTTCCCACGAGTTCTTTCGCCATCCCTACTTTCGGCTATCGCCGCAGGGGCGATTTTGTTCGGCCTGCTGTGGTGGGCTGATCCACGCGTCGCGCGGCTGTGGCTCAACACGGCGGCGCTCGCGTGCGGCGCGTGTGCGATCGCGCTGCCCCTTGGCACGTTGATGGCGGTGCTTTGTTTTAAGACCAACGTTCCCGGGCGCGGGATGGCGGCGCTCGCGCTCGTCGCGCTGCTGTTCGTACCGCTGTATTTGATCACCGGAGCGTGGGACGCCGGTTTTGGCATTCAAGGTTGGCATACGCTTTCGACCAATCCGCACCTGCAGCATGAGCCCTGGCTCGCGGGGTGGCGGGCCGCGGTGTGGGTGCACGGATTGGCCGCAGTGCCTTGGGTCGCGCTGATCGTCGGAGCCGGATTGCGGTCCGTGGAAGCGGAGATCGAAGAAGATGCGGCCACGTGCGCATCGCCAATTGCCGTGTTGTGGCATGTTTCACTAAGACGCGCAGCCCCGGCGATCGGCACCGCGGCGCTGTGGGTCGCGACGATTGTCGTGACCGAGATCTCGGTCACCGATTTCTTTCAAATTCGTACGTTCGCGGAAGAAGTCTACACGCAGGCGGCGCTGGGTTCGTTTGGCTACGTATTCGGAAACGCGCCGATTGGCCCGCCAGATCCACTGCCCGCGATTGGTTTTTGGAGCGGGCTGATCCTGTCCGCCGCATTTGCCGTGCTAGTCATCCGCGGGTTCACGAAGCTGATTGCCGATTGGACGGACGCATCGAATCGCCGGCCCTGGATATGGCAGCTTCGCCGCGGCCGCGTTCTGGCGGCGACATTGCTCGCTTTGTGCATGGTGCTACTCGCCGGCGTACCGTTGGCAAACCTGGCGTACAAAGCGGGAATCGTCGTCACGGCGACGGACGCTGGTCGCGTGCGATCGTGGTCAGTAGGACGGCTCTTAACTCGCGTGGCGGCCGCACCCGGTGAGTTTCGCGGCGAGTTGTGGTTATCGACCTGGCTTGGCGCGTCGGCGGCCTCGGCCGCAGTGATTCTTGCGCTACCGCTCGCCTGGAGCTTAAGGTCTTACTCCCTCTCCCAAAGGGAGAGGGTCCAAAAACGCCTTCAGCGGCTGCTCAGCGCGCCATGGGCGCGCTTGTTCGCGATCGCAATCTGTCTCACGATTCCTGGTCCACTGCTAGGCCTCGGCGTAATTCATGTTTTGAACCGCCCGCCCGATTCACCGCTGGCCGCGCTCGCCGCGCTGTACGACAGCAACTTTTCGCCGTGGCTAGTACAGACTTTAAGGACGCTGCCAGTGGCCACGCTCGTTTTGTGGCCCGCCCTGGCCAGCGTTCCGCAAGTCATGCTCGACACGGCCGCGACGGATGGCGTCGGCTGGTGGGGTCGACTATTTCGGATCGCGGCCCCACAGCGGTGGCCGGCGATAACCGCCGCTTGGTTAATCGCGTTTGCGGTCGCAATCGGCGAACTCGCCGCCACTATTTTGGTCATGCCACCGCAGCGCGGCGCAACCGCCCTGTCGATTCAGGTTTTTCAACTGCTGCACTATGGCGTAGACGATCGCGTGGCGGCGATTTGCCTCGTCATGGTGTTTGCGGTCGCAGCAATCACGGGAATAGCGGCCTTCCTCATCCGACGAAGAATGTAGCGGCGGGCCACAGTGCGTTACAATGAACGGCCGAATGCCGCGGAATTTTATTGCATCACAGCGAAAACGGAACGAATGAGCGAAGGAGCTGACCCTACTCCCGAACGACGCGGCAAGTGGTCGCCTTGGTCGATCGCCGCTGCGCTGCTTCTGCTGTTGATCTTCGGCGTCATCGCCGGCGGCACTTTGCGGGGGTACTTTTTCGTCAGTGCCGAGGACGCGGCCAAGCAAGAAGAAGAGAAAAAGAAGAAAGAGGAGGAAGAAAAGAAACAGAAGAAGGATTTCGAAATCGAAACGCCGATCATCCTGCCCTCGGAAGCTAAAAGTCAGCAACCGTTCGCCAAACCGGGGCACTGGGAAACAACAAGCCAGTCGATGACGGCAAACTATCGCGACTTCGTGGGCGACGCTCATATATCGGTCGTCAACAACGATCATCAGCCCTATCCGATCGCGATGACGCCGTTCACCTTGCGCGCGAGCCGCCCGGTGCTGTTGAGCAAAGGCCGACCGAAGAACACCGAAATGACTGTCCTGATTCCTGAACAAGTTCAAAATATTTATCTCGACAATGAACTCGATGAACGCGGGCTGGGTTACGGCATCGCACCCCTTCATACGAAGGTCACGGTCATGCCTTCGTATCAATATCGGTTTGTCGTTTTGGCGAAAGAACCGTCGCGGTACTCGTTCATCAAGTTCCTCGATTCGGTGCAGGTGCCGTTCGATGGAGAAAGCGAAAACGATGACACCGCCGACCCCCTTGTTTATCGGGTAGTGCAGTTGCCAACCAACTCGAGCGTGGGTTTGCCAGATAACCCGCTAACTTGGACTTCCACCGCTTACTTGTTGTGGGATGACGTCGATCCGGGCGACCCGTTTTCGCCGGATCAAAAGAAAGCACTCATCGATTGGATCGAGTGGGGCGGTCAGTTGATCGTTAGCGGCCCCAGCTCGCTCGACCTGCTCAAGGGTTCATTCCTCGAGCCGTATCTTCCCGCAACCAATGGCGGCGCGCGTAAAATCGGCGCGGATGATCCCGCGATCGCGGAATTAAATCAAAAATGGCTCGTCTCAACGAACACCGTCCCGGGCGACCCGCTGAAAGTCACCGCTCCCTGGTCGGGCGTTAAACTGAATCTAGCGCCAGGCGCTAGCTTTCTCCCCGGCACGGGCGAGCTGTTCGCCGAACGGCAGATTGGCCGCGGGCGAATCGTCATTTCCGCCGTGCAGCTCTCGGAGCGCGATCTTATCAATTGGCGTTCCGGTTTCCAAAGTTTGTTCAACGCATGCTTGTTGCGCCGGCCGCCACGCAGATATCAGAAGGGCTTTTTCGGAGACGTGACATTGCTCTGGGCCGATGAAAAAAACAAAGAACGCCGCCTCGATTCAGCTCTCAACACGAATGTGCGATTCTTCGCGCGCGATCTCGGCATCGATACCTCGTATCACCACGAAGACGTGAATGATGGCTCGAGCTTCACGGTCGGTCCGAACGGTCAGCCGGCTAAGGTTCGCGAGTATCGACCGCCGGTCAATCCGGGCGGCCTCGGCGCCTGGAGTGACTTCAGCGCCACGGCCGAAGCTGCGCGGAGCGCGCTGCACGAAGCGGCGGGGGTTGAGGTGCCCGGCGCCGGCTTCGTTGTATCGTGCCTCATCGCGTACCTAGTGATGCTCGTTCCCATCAACTGGCTCGTCTTCCGAACGTTGGGGCACGTCGAGTGGGCTTGGATTGCGGCTCCCGTCATTGCGATTGTTGGAACTTGGGTGATTGTGCAGCGGGCGCGGCTCGATATCGGCTTCGTACGCGCTCATACCGAGATCGCGATTCTCGAGCAGCAACCGGAGCATCCGCGGGCACATCTCTCGCGGTTCACCGCGCTGTATGCGTCGCTCTCCTCGACCTACAACTTCGAGTTCCCGAATTTAACGACGCTCATCGCACCGTTCCCAGCTGATGCGCAATTCAAAATGCTGATTGGGGACTCACTCATAGGAGTCAACTTCCAGCGTTACGACGACGTGCGGCTCGTCGGCCTGCCGATTTCGTCCAATTCCACCGGCATGGTTCACAGCGAGCAAATGGAAACGCTGGACGGGCCTATCCGGATCGGAAAATCGGCCGCACTGGGTGGCGGACAAATCGAGAACCACACCAAGCTCGACCTGCGCAGCGTGTGCGTCATTCGCAAACCAACGGCCGCGGAAGTAAAACGAAACGATCGTACGCTCGAAGGTCGCTGGGTCGGCGAGCTATCTGCTGGCCAGTCTGCCCCGTTTTCCGGCCTGACCATGCTACCGGATAAAAAAGTGACGTTCGGCGAAGAGCGCACGAGCGAAGCAAACTATATCAGCACGCGGCGGCTGAACCTCGAAACGCTTTTTAAACTCGCACTCGATCCAAAATTTATGGAGGAAGGCGAAACTCGCCTCGTGGGCCGCTGCGACGAAGTGCAACCTGGCGAGAACATCACACCCCAGGCCTCGCAAGTTCGCGGGGCGACGCTCGTCGTGGCTCATCTCGCATATAGTGCTCCGCCGCCGCCCGAAAAGGACGCCAACACGCGCCGCGATTTCAAAGCTGATTCGGACAAGTCTCCCAACGATGAACCCGTCGAACTTTTCGGCGAATGAAATATAATTCCCCCCATGATTGAACTTCGCAACTTTACCAAGGCGTACGGCGAGTTTGTCGCCGTGCAGAACCTGAATCTCAAAATCGCCGCCGGCGAAATGTTCGGGTTCATTGGCCCGAACGGCGCCGGGAAAAGCACGACGATCCGCTTCCTCGCAACCTTGCTCCGCGCCACCGGCGGCGAAGGCTTCGTCAACGGCCACAGCGTGACCGAAGATCCGATCGGCGTACGCAAGAGCGTCGGCTATATGCCCGACAACTTCGGCGTTTACGACGGTATGAAGGTCTGGGAGTTCCTGGACTTCTTCGCCGTCGCCTACCAAATTCCCCGCAGCCGACGGAAAGCCGTCATCGGCGACGTACTCGAGCTGCTCGACCTCACCCATAAACGCGACGACTTCGTGAACGGCCTTTCGCGGGGCATGAAGCAACGGCTATGCCTGGCCAAAACGCTTGTGCACGACCCGCCGGTGCTGATCCTCGACGAGCCTTCGAGCGGCCTGGACCCGCGCGCTCGGCTCGAAGTGAAGGCGCTTCTCAAGGAGCTCCGCGCGATGGGCAAGACAATTCTCATCTCCAGCCACATTCTTACCGAGCTCGCCGATTGCTGTACCAGCATCGGCATCATCGAGCGCGGCCAACTGCTGCTACACGGCCCGATCGAATCGGTCTACCGCCAGATCCAGCGCACCCGCCAAGTAGAAGTCCGCTTCGCCGGCAATCCCGAGGCGGGCGTAAGCCTCATTCGGAGCGATCCGAAAGTTCGCGACGTGCAAATGAACCATCGCAGCTGTACGGTTGAAATCGACGGCCAGGATGCCGACGTCGAGCGGTTGCTGCGCCAGCTGGCGAATGCCGACTGCGGGCTGGTTTCGTTCGCCGATAAAGAGCCGACGCTGGAAGATGTGTTTATGCTCGTGACGAAGGGTTTGGTAACCTGACAGCGGCCGCTAGAGCGTTTTTCAAGGTCTCGTGCTGGGTGGCTGGGGCAACGCCCCAGAATATTGCGAAGGACTAGGGCGTTGCCCCAGGCACCCTTTGGAACACCGGTGCTAAAAATGCTCTAGATTTTTTCGACCGGAAATGGCAATTGAAAATGCCCTGCCACAACTCCCGGCACCGTAATGTCCTCGTCCAACTTCTCCCACCGTAGCGCATAACCGTCCAGCTCTAAGCGGACCTCTTGAAGAGCGTCATCGGTAGCTTGGCTAAGGATACGAAAGCGGTCGGCTGGAAAACCGAAAATACGACCGTCGACCATCTCAAAGTATACGGTTCTCTTTTCGACCCACACTCGAACGGCCGCAGGTTCATCTTGAGAAACTGATTCACGAGCGATGGTACTCAGCGTATTTCTCCTGCAAAAACTTTTGATTCTCGTAAACTAGTCGCTCAATCTGTCTCAGAGTATGCGGCGTCAAACCGCGATTCTTCGCCAACACGATTGGGTCAAGCCAATATTTGCATTCACCATTCGAAGTCCGCACATAAATGTGCGCCGGCTCGCCTCGCTCATCCGAGTAAAAGTGAAACCGAAATGGTCCAATACGCAGTACTGTTGGCATTTATCGAATTGCGCGGGGCCATCCGATTTTAACCATTCGACGTCTTTCTGAAATACACACGCGGTAGACATTTGGTCCATTTTAACCCAACAATAGCGGCGCATCAGCATCTCCGCCCTGCTGCTCCCATTGCCGCCGCACTTCACCAAGGCCGTACACGCACAGCTCGAACTGTTCACTCAACCGTTTGAGCACATCCGGGGTCGGAACTTCTTTTTCTGCGGGAATCGTGCTCGCGATCCAGTACGCGCGTTTGCCCTGTTGCTGGTAATCAATGAACGCATCGGCGCTGCCGCGCCGCAAGTGGTTCACCACCTCGGGGTAAACGCCGGTCCAAAACAGCGTGAAGTCGCCGATATGGCGATGTACTTTCTGCCGCGCCGAGCCTTCGCGCTGCTGAGCTTCGGCCAGCATTTCTGTCACCGCCGCAATGCGCTGGCCGCGAACCGACCGCACGGGGTACAACTCGTCGGAGCGGACGAAGCGTACCAACAGCTCGGCGATGTAATCCACGAGCGGGGGATCGGCCACACCGAGACGCGCTTCGAAAGCGTACTCGGTGATCCCGACAAAGAAGCGGCGCGTGGCCGATAAACGAGCGTCTTGCATAGACTGGTCCTTCCGCGGGCGCTGCCCAAGGAAGGACTATCCTGCAGTCGCCGCATTAGGGGCACCGGCCAGGAGCGCGGCCAAAAACCTTTGGCGTGCTCGAGTCCGAAGCCGATCTTGGCGGGCCGACCATCTGCGACTAGCTCGCGGATGTGCCGTACCCACTCAATTTTACCTTGATTTCCGAATCAGGGTCAAATTTCTGGCACCGCCTATTTCGCCACATCTTATATCGGACAATCCGGATTTAATGGAATAGCGAAAATTGAGTCGCGCGTTCCAATACGCCGATTCCGCGGGAGGGCGAGGCTCCTGCCGAGCCTTAGTAAGCGGCTCAGCGGGAGCCTCGCCCTCCCAATTCTGAGGTGCCTACTTCGGCTGGCCCGCGCCGGCCAACTCATCTTGCGGGCTAATCACGGAGAGCAACGCCTGGCGAATTTCCGCGTACCGATCTTCGAGCACAACTTTTTGATCTTCACGATTTGTGACGTAAAACACGTCGACCACCTGATCGAGATAGGTGCCGATCTTGGCGAATCGAATGACAAGTTTCAGCTCGTGGAGCGCTCGGGCAAGCCGGTATAGCAAACCGCGGCGGTCCACGGTGAACACTTCAATGACCGTGCAGCGATCGGACATTTCGTTGTCCAGCCGCACGTCGTTGGGCAAATTGGTGAGGGCCGCCGCTGCTTCCTTTTGTTCGCGCCCGAGTATCTTGGGAAACCGCGGCACTTGAACGGAATCGATCGAGGCCACGAGCGCATCGCAGATTTCCTTCATTCGATACGGCGGCGGTTCGCCGGGCGACTCGGGCTCGGAGACGACATACCGCAGCAACATCAGCCCATCGGCCAGCATGTCTGTTTCAGCAGCTAAAATCTGCAGGCGGTTACTGGTAAGCGCGCCGGCCATGCTCGAAAAAATGGCCCGCCCCGCTCCTTGATCGATACCGGCGATGAACTCGACCGTATCGGTTTCTTTGAGATAGTTACCCCACGCGATGCCGGTTCGCGGTTTTAATGCCCGCAATTGTCGCAGTGCCTGGACAATTGCCGCGGGTGTTTGTTTCGTCAGATACGCGTCCGGTATCGCGGCCAATTGACGCTCGAACCAAGCATCCTGTCGCTCCGCCGGCGCGAGCTGAGATCGAATTGCCGATCGTTCAGCGGACCTGTCGATTTCGAGTCCTGTATCGCCTTCGGCCGCGAATTTGTGCGCGGCTCTCGAATGCAAATCGGAAAGCACTTCGATCTTCCAGCTGTTGAGTACGTCGGGCCCGACCGCCGCCAGGTCGGCACAGGTCACCAAGAACAGCAAGTCAAGATTCAGACGCGACCCCACTTCATTCACGAAGCGTGAAACAAGTTGAGGCTGCGTGGTGTCGTATTTCAACGCCAGATCCGACATCCGCAAGTGCTTATGGACCAAGAATTCAAGCGTCTCGGCTTGCTCGGCCGGCAGTTCGAAACGCTCCGCTGTTGTTTTCGCGATCCGCCGCCCAACTTCGCTGTGATCCTCTTCGTGCCCCTTGCCCAGATCGTGAATTAACAGGGCGAGAAACAGCACCGTTTTATCGGGCAGGTTGCGGTAAATCTGTCCGACCGCATCGTTACGAGTAACAAATTGCGTCGCCTCTTCAACGGCTCGAATGGAATGCTCATCGACCGTGTATTTGTGATATTGGTTGAACTGCAAAAAGCTGCGCGCGTGCGAAAACTCGGGGATAACCTTTTCCAGCACGCCCATCTCATGCAGCCGCCGCAATAACTCTCCCAACCGCAAGGGATTCTGCAGGAGTTTCAAAAATCCTCGCATGAGCGCCGGCCGCGGTTCGTTCGAATACTTTGGCGCAGTGCGATACACGAAATGCCACGTGTCCTGCGAAATACGTTTGCCTTCGAACCGCGCAATATCGACGAGCTTCAGCACTTCTTCCGGGTGCTGCGTCAACCGCGCGGTTGCGCGGGGGGTCGCACTCACTTCATTGCGGCCGATCTGATAGTCATCTTGCGTGCGGCGACCAAGCATCGGCTCCAGGACACGACTCATCCGGGAAACCGGTTGCATCAGCTCGCTAAGCCGGTGCGCCATCTGCCACACATGCGCGGTGTGGTGAAAATACTCGCGCATGAATTGCTCGACCGGTAACATGCCCTGCTTGCCTTGAAACTTCAAATACTCGGCCAATCGTAGCTGCTCGGGCCGGCTCAGCGCATCGTTCGCCTCGTTGGCGTGGAAGTGCATTTCATTGCGCACGCGCAACAAGAAGCTTTGCGACGACATCAACCGCCGATGGTCGAACTTCGAGAGCACGCCCATATCGTGCAGGCGATCGGGGTCGGCAATGCCCGCTTTCAAATACCACAACCAGCGGAGCAGATGGATATCGCGCAGCCCGCCGCGCGAGCGCTTCACGTTTGGTTCCAGCAAGTAAACCGATTCACCATACTCCAAACGCTCCTTGCGCCGTTCGGCAATGAAGTCGGTCGCGAGTTGCGGCACTCGCTTCTCGATCATCGCTTTCATGAGCGCGGCGAATCGCTCGAAGAGCGGCCCATTGCCGAGCAGTAAGCGCGATTCCAGGAGCGACGTGCCGACTTGCGCGTCCCCGCGAGCCTCCTGCACCGCTTCGGTAGGCGTACGCAAGCTGTGCCCCAAGTGCTGATAAACGTCGCAAATATCTTGCGTCAATCGAGCAGCAAGCTGGCGAATTACTTCGTCTCGCTTACCGTCGAAGAGCACCATCAGGTCCACGTCGGAAAACGGCGCTTGTTGCCGCCGCCCGAAACCACCGTGAGCGACAAGTGCCACGCGACTTCTGATTTCCGAGGACCGCTGCTCGGGAAGCTCCGTCAAATACGATTCGTAGATGCGCGTGATCGCCTGATCGACGAGCGCTGTATACCGCGCACAAACTCGCGCGCCGTCTAAGCCGAGATCATGCTGCGACCGCACCTGTTGGCGACCATCCGCCAATTGCTGGCGAACTTCTCGCACGATCGGCCGTAGACGGTCGCCTGAAGCCATTTACCAAGTGTGTTCCGGTGAGTGAATTGGTGAGTTCGCGTTTTGGCCGCCGAGTTGCGATTATACGTCATCCGGCTTTGAGCCGCTGCCGCACCTTGGCCGCTCACCTATTCGTTGGGTGCCACTCGACATCCGACAGCCGATTCGCCTTGTTTACCACTCGGGCGAGCACAAACAACAAATCACTGAGGCGGTTTAGGTAGCGCAGGAGTTCGCCGCGCAATTCGTTACTTGCCATGAGCTCGACCAAGCGCCGCTCGGCATGCCGACACACGCAGCGCGCCACATGAAGTTGCGCCGCCGCCATGGCGCCGCCCGGCAAAATGAACGCCCGCAACGGTTCGACTATTGCCTCGTATCGATCGATCTCAAGCTCGAGCGTTGTAATATCCGAATCCGCAATATTCGAATGCTTCCCATTGACCTCGCAGGATGCCAATTCGGCGCCTAACTCGAAGAGTTCATGCTGGATTTCGGCGAGCAGCGCGTCCACGCCTTCAGGCGATACGCTGCCGCGTGCCAACTCGGCGCGCACCACGCCAATTGCTGCGTTCGTCTCATCCACCGAACCAATCACTTCAATCCGCAGGTCGTTTTTCAACACGCGCGCGTTGCCGAGAAGCGAAGTCTCGCCGCTATCGCCGGTGCGTGTGTAAATCTTCGCCATACAGTCGTTATAACTCGTCGAACTCGATCCAACGCAACGTCGCGCGGGCGCGATGTTTGGTTGCAATTTAGCGTTTTTCCAGGGAAAATAACAGTTACTATCTGGCTCGATGAGAAATGCATATAACAGGTCGGCCGAAGACAAGGATCTATTCGTGAACTTCCAACCGCTCGTCCGCAAAGTGTTCCACCGCTTCGGCCTGGATATCTCTCGGATCGATAAGACGACGCTCGGCCAAAATCCTTGGTTGGATATGGAGCGATTTGTCGCCGATAGCCCGAATACGACACTCTTCGATGTCGGCGCCAACATCGGCCAATCGATCGCTCGCTACCGCATGCACTTTCCGACGTCGCAGATCCACTCGTTCGAGCCCAGCCCACAGACTTTCCGCGAGCTGCAAACCGTGGCCAACGCCGACCCGCGGGCCAAAGCTTGGAACTTCGCCTTCGGCTCCGCGCCGGGCAAGGCGCTGCTCAACGAAAACAAGCACTCGGTAATGAACTCGCTGCTCGAACTCGGCGAAAGCGGCTGGGGCGAAGTCGAGAAGCAGACCGAAGTCCAAATCCGCACGATCGACGACTTCTGCCGCGAGCAAAACATCCAGCGTGTCGATGCCCTCAAGTCCGACGCTCAAGGCTTCGACTTGGAAGTGTTCCGGGGCGCCGAGCAAATGATGCGTGAGAATCGCATCGGTCTCATATTGTGCGAAGTCAATTTCGTTGAGTTTTATCGCCAGGAAGCATCGTTCGATCAGATTTACCGCTTTCTCATGGATCGAAACTTCGCCGTCGTTTCGTTCTACCAAATCCATTACGGCAAAAACGTCGCAAAGTGGACTGACGTGCTGTTCATCAACAAAACGATTCACGCGGCCGCTTTGGCGGAAAAAATCGAGGCGTAAACCGTAGCTGGATTCGCAAGAATCCGGAATTGGTCCACACACCCGAATTTTTGCAAATTCAGCTACATCTCGTTCGAATGCCGGGGTGACGATGACTCTGGATTATGACATCATCATCGCCACCGCCAATCGCCCGGAGATTCTGCGGGTTTCGCTCCCCTCGATGATGCGGCAAATTCGGCCGCCGAAGTCGCTGATCATCGCCGATGCCAGCAACGACCACGAGGCTGTCGTTCGCACGGTTCGCGAAGCAACCGCCGGCGCACCCTTCGAAGTGCAGGTCTTTCAAGCCGCCAAAGGCGCCTCGCCGCAACGCAATGCAGGTTTGGCGTATTCCACCTCGCCCATCATCTTTTTTCCCGACGACGACTCCGTGTGGTTCGAGGACGTCGGGGAAAATGTGATGCGCATCTACGAGCGCGACACCGACAACCGCATCGGCGGCGTTGGCCAGGCCGAGTCATTCGAATCACCGCTCAAAATCACCCAAGAAGAAGAGCGGGCCCGCGCGAGCTCGCCTCTAAAAACGCTCAAATATCGGCTCAGCGCGTTGCGGCATAAAATCGTCAATCGCTGGGCCAGTAATCCGCTCCACCTGTGCGGGCTAGAACTCCTTGCCCGCCACGCAATTCCAGCCTGGCTACCCGAACTGCTGGCCATCCCCATCGAGCGGCAAATCGGCTTCCGTATGAGCTGGCGAGCCGACTCCGTGCGCCGCTGCCGCTTCGACGAAGACTTGCGGCTACCCCGCAGCCTGTGGGAGGACTTTTCCCTCTCCTTCGCCGTGCTCCAAAATCAAATCCTGGTCGAAGCCACGAACGCTCGCGTCTATCATCATCGGTTTGGCGGCGGACGCGGCAATGGCCTCGAAAATGGCGCCGAGCAGCTTTTGAATATCTGCTACCTCGTCTGTAAATTCTCGCCGCCGCGGTCGCGGGCGCGCATCGCAATCAAACCCTATGCCCGGCTATTTGCGGCGGAAGCGATGCTCCGATCCGCGGCCTCTAAATACGAACGTGACAAACTCCGCGGGATGCGCCGCGCCAGGCGAGAATTCAATTCGCTGATCGACTCGCCGCCCGACGAGTTGACTGCCCGCTATCGCGAGGCGATCGCGCGCTGCGTTCAACCGTGAGCGGTCGAATAGTTCCTCGCCAATAGCCGGCGAGCTACGCGCACCGGGCTCCGGACCGCGTGGCGGTCCGGCTATTTGCGTCGCGATCGTTCTAAATCGTGCTGACGGCCGAAATTCATCGCGCCGCCGAGTCGCCACGCTCTTTGTGCTCCGCCGCCACATTGTTGCCCCAACGCAACGTGAACAAACGCCGGGATTAACCGCTTTCAGTCGGCAAAAACCGCGAATTTCCCGTTCGTTTTTGCGTCGTCGCCGAATGTTCGGATGATACCGCCTATGCCTGTTCGCCGCTGCTGAAACCGGCCTCAGTCCGCCGTCGCAGCGACTTGTCGCCCCCTCGTGACCTAGGTTTGAAAGGAAGCATTTGCCAGCCCAGACCGTCGTTTTCGCGGGCTGGCTAACAAATCAATACTCCCCATCGTTTACGAATTAAATCTCCCCAGAGCGATCAACCAACTACGACCGTTAGCGACGAGAGAATTGAGATGGGGTTCCTAAAAAACTTTTTCACGAACGTTTACACGACAGAAGCTCCGGCTCGCCCGGCGAGCTGCTTCAACCATCTGTCAAACGATCAGCTGGAAGCCCACCTCGGAGTTGCCTGCTATGGTGACTTCGAATTGAGCGACGCCGTTCGTCCTTCGTATAGCCTCGAGGTTGTACCCAGCGCCGGCTTCCGTCACGACACCTATCGCGATGAAGAGAACAAATCCGAAGTGCCAGTGCTGATGGCAGCCGTCAGCCGCGAGCGGATGATGGACACCTTCATGTCTCTCATCGAGCAGCTCGGCGACACGGTCGACGTCGTCCTCGAAACCAGCCACGGCCACGAATCGAGCGGCCACACCGATTTGTATCGCGAATACATCGACATGCCGATCCTGCAGAGCACGCTGTGGGATTTCGAAGACCTGCTGGTCAACGACGGCTGCACCGGCATCGCGGTCCTCAACCCGAGCCTGCCGCAAGAAGTGCAGCTCGACGAGCACAAACTGTGCATCGTGTACGGCAAGGACCTCCGCCGCTACGAAAATATCATGGTCGATTGCCGCGTCCCGTGCCGCGAAGATATGCGGTTCATCACCGAAGCCGAGCACGTTCACAGCACGTGCGAGAAGTATCTCGAACAGTTCGAAGAGCTGAAGATGCGGCTGGGGATGGACGGTTATCGGTAACGGTCGCTAGATCGCCGCGCCGCAAGCTCACTTTCGATTACGGTTTTCGAACCGTCATGGAGCGACCACGTCGGCCCCTTTGCGCACCAACTCCATGGTGCCGATCGCTTCGCCGAGATCCGATACCTTGGTTTGCATCTCATTCTCTGAAACACAGCCATCGAAGCTGAGATGCTGCTTCTTCCCGCCTAGCGCACGAGTCGTGCTGAAAGCGAGCGTGTCGCCGTCGACTTCGCCTTCGACTTTCGTCCGCTCCAAATCGCCTGCGGAAGTTCGCTGACTGAGCACGCCCTTAAACAAGTTTCCATCGAACTCATTCACCACGAGCCGCATCGCCCACTGGTCGGCGCCGTTCTCTCGTTTTCCTTCCCACACAGAATTCGTTGCGAAGTACCTGGGCCCAGTAACGAAAACGTCATCGTCACCGACGACGCGGGTTCCACCCACTCGTTCCTCACCCACTACGCGGGTCCCCTCCACTATTTCTTCATGCCGCCGACGTTTCTTGGGCTTGAGTTTGACACGCTCGACCTGCGCCTCGTCGCCCTGTTCTTTCTGCTTCTTGCGATGCTCCCCGTGTTGCTTCTCCTCGCCCGCGGATCGCGGCTGCACAAAACCCGGCGCCTGCCGGCTCGCCGCCAATCGCTTGCCAGCCCCACGGCCATTCCCACCCGCATTCCCCGATCCGGCATTCAACTTCGGCTGCCGCGAACCGACGCCCCCCGGCAATACGGGCAAGCGCCCCACTGCCGCCGGCTGGCGGCCCACCGCGGGCGACGTCGGACAAGGCTTTCCGCCACCGTTTGGACCACCGCGTATGACTTGCGCTTCGGCCACCTCGCAACTTCCCACAACGGCCGCCATTGCTATCAGTCCCAATATCCGATTCGCAACGTACATCGCGTTATCCTCCATTTGGCCGGAAATTTCCGGTGAAAGAGAGTCGTTCGGGCGGCTCGGGATCAATCCCCGCCGCCACAAACTAATAACGCGCTAGCCCGGCGGTTCTGTCACGAAATGAAAAGATTTTTCCCGCTATTGAAAAGACCACAAATTTGCGATCTCGAAGCGAGCTTGTCGGCTCGCGGTGCCGATTGGCGAGCCGCTTGCTTAACATCGAAGCGTGCCGACGAAGGCAGTAGGCCCGATAGATCCGGCAGGACCAAAGTGAAGAAAAACGGCCCCTAGAGATCACTCTTTTGCGTCGGTCGGCGATTTCGCCGCAGGATTCACCTCTATCAAATCTTCCGCCTCTTTGAAAAAGGCCGACGTTTCTACGTCAGGTTTACCTATATCCTTTTGCAAACTCCTTGCCCGCTCAAGTATTTCCTTAGCCTCGTCGTGCTTCTCCAATTTGTACTTAGCCATCGATTCAAAGATCGGATTCGTGACTTCGGTAGGCTGCAGCGCAGCTGCTTGCGCGAGTTGGTTGATCGCATCTTCGTAGTCGCCGCCGCGATACTGCGCCACCCCGAGAGTGTTAAGAATTGGGCCGTCCTTTGGTTCGTGCTGCGCGCACACTTTCGCATCTCTGAGTGCTCGTTTCACTTGCTCTAATGATGAATCCGGCAGCTTAACGATATCCCACGCATCGCCATTTAGCCGGTCAACATCCAAGCCTCTATCGCCGAGTTCGACTTTTGCGACCAACGCTCTTAACGGCGACAATGAATTATCATTTGCCATAATGGCAATCAATTCCTTGTTGGTTTTTGTCGTGTCCGCCAATAAGCCTCCGACGTAGTGCCTCGCCCACTCTCGCTCAGTGTCAAAATCGGCGCGGCGAGCGTCGCGGTCCAATTGGCGGACATCCCTGTCTCGCGAGTCCCAAATTTGCGCCGTATTGTCGTTCGATGTGACGATCAACTGCCTATCGTCGGGAGTAAATTCCAAAGCCTTCACACCGGTTGCGACATGAAATGTCGCTAGCTCGCGCTCGGATTGGATATCCAAAAATCGAAGCGGCCCCATATTCGTTCGGCCCCGACTTCCTCTGCAGACA
>DATBAY010000331.1:0-3868 GCA_036271295.1 Lacipirellulaceae bacterium
ATATGAGCTGCTCGAAATAATCGCGGAATCCGTCGACGCTGCCGCGATCGTAACCGGCCCAGAACGCCGGCTCGCTCACGGCCACACATCCCATTTTGGCCAGCGTTTCGTAGTCGTCGGTTGTCCGCGACACCATGTGAATATGTGGATCGACGTAATACATAACGCTTGTAGTTGCCTCTCTCACCCCTCGATGCCGAATTCTTCACGCCAATCGTCGTTATAATCGCGGCTGAAGATCAACTGAACCTGTTCGGCGCGGTCATCCTCGGGCCGCAAAAGAATCTGAATCGCCGCCTGGATTTGGGCCCGCCGCGCTTCCGACGCCAAAGACCCGACGCCCCGATCCATGCGGTCCAGCCCTGCGGCAATTTCCAAAATCTTCGCTCGCACCGGCAAAAACTCTTGCTCGAGCACTTCAACGCTTGGACGTGAATTCAACATAAAATCGCCGCGGTCCGAGATGGCCGTCGCTTTACCCCACGCTTTTCAGTGTCGCTCGCCGGCGAAATCTTTGCAACGACCACCGAATCTCGGTAGCAGACCAGTTTGAATGTGGGGGTGGCTGGGGCAACGCCCCAGATGCTTCCACTGGGGCGTTGCCCCAGCCACCCTAATTCCAATCTCGAAGACTTTTCCTCGAACCGCCTTCACTACCCAATCTTCAACCACGTTTGCCGCCTTAAAACCTGCTCAACTCGTGCGGCTACGCCGTTTGTAGCGTTGCCAGCGTTTACTTTGACTCTGCCAGCGGGGGACGTCGATAAGGCAATCTGGGCCAACGCTAGCGGCCTTACCGCCCGAGCGGCACAAATCGTGACCACCCGCTTTAACACCACTGCCGACGTGCTCGCCACTTCGCGCAACCGCGCAGTGCTGTCGCTGTTGCTCGCCGGCATGAAATCGAGCGATCCGGTGGTCCGCTCCGCGGCCCTGCGCGCCGCAATTCGCCGCCGCGACGCGGCCACGCACCTTCAACTGATCCGCCATTATTCAGCGCTCGACGAAGCGGATCAAATCGTTGTTTGCGACGCCCACCGTGCGGTACCGCATCATGCCGCGCCTACGCTTAAATCGGCGATCCTCGAAGGCGACGAAGCCGACTGTGCGACGGCTTGCGACATCGTGGTAAAGTCCGGCGATTTCGAAATGCTGCGCACATTATTGCGGGCCGCCGAAAACAAACGGCATCGCCATTTGCCGGAACTGTTTGCGGCCATCACGGGGCTGGTCGACGTTTTGTTTCAAGATTTGGCCCTGTGGGCGAGCGGTGTGCGCACGCCGGGTGCGCACGATTCTTCGTTCACGCGGCACCTCGTACTAAACGCGCTCGAGCAATCGCTTAGCCAATATGCTCTGCACCAACGTCGCGAAATTCTGGATGCGTTTTTACTACTTGCACCTGTCGACAATTCGATCTTCCTAAGGATCCTCGGTGATTCGCGTCATCCTTGTCACGCTGCGACCGTACAAACACTCTCCACGAGCCAAGATTCCGCAATCATGGCGCGGCTCGTCGACTTGCTGCGCGATACCGACGCGCCGCGCGCCGCCCTCGAAATCATCGCCGCGCGAAACGATGTGCAGTTCGTAAACCTGTTGTTGCACGAGTTGCGACACCCGGTGCCGATTCGCGTGTTGCACAACGTCAAGCAATTGCGACACATCGCCTGGGCAGACTCAAGCGGTGATCTGTTGTTGGAGCTCGATGGCCGCGCGCAAGCCGTTGCCGTCGAGCTCGCTGCAGCGAGTGGCATCAGCCGCGAATCGCTCTTCAATCTGCTCACCCGCATGATGCAAGGCGGCCTCGCAGAAGGCCGACGCATGACCTGCCGGGCGCTCGCTCAATTTCAGAGCGAGCGAGCCAACGCACTGGTGCGCGCCGCACTTCATGATCCGGACGCTGGAGTTCAAGCCGCCGCCGCGCGCCAAATCCGCTCGCGCAGTTTGCCCGATTCGCTCAAACAGCTTGTTCGATTGCTGGATTCACCGTCGGCCGAGGTCCGCGACGCGGCGCGGTCTTCGCTCGCAGAATTCAATTTTGTGCGCTATCGCGCGATGTTCGACCTCCTCAGCGACGAAGCGGCCCACACCACGGGCGTGCTCGTCCATAAAGTGGACACGACCGCAAATCAAAAACTTGCGGAGGACTTGAATTCGCCTTCGATATCAACCCGCCTGCGTGGCATCGAGATGGCAGTCGCAATGGCGGCAGCCGATGACATGGAGTCGCAGCTAATCGCGTTGACCCAGCACGAAAACGCCGCGCTTCGAAAAGACGCAATTCTGGCGCTTGCCCACTGTACTCGGCCCGAATGCGAGAGCGTGCTGGAAGCCGCCAGTCGTGACCATAATGGAACAATCGCCGACGCGGCGCGCCACAGCTTGTCTCAGCGCCGTCAGGGCAAGCGTGCTCGCGCTAAAATCCAGGCCGCCCCGGAGTGGCCCAAATGAACCACCTGCTGGCCAACTCGGTGACGCTTTTAGCCCAAACGCCCGACGACTATCGAGTCTGGGGTCGCTTCGATCATCAGCCGGTGACCAACGGCATCCCGCAGTGGATGCTCATCTTCGGCGTTACGGCGATCCTCTTGGCGATCATCGCGCTCGTTCAGGCAGTGCGCGCCCGGCGCGCGCGCCGCGAGTTTTGGCACGATAGCCCGAAGCGCCTATTTCAAGACTTGTGCCGGGCGCATCGCCTGAGGCCGGCAAATCGCCGTCTTCTCAAGAAAATTGCCGCAGCGCGCGGCGTGGAATACGCGTCGGAACTGTTCGTCGAACCTCGCCACTTTGAAGAAGCGGATCTTCCCGCGACGCTGGCGGAATCTACGCGCGATGTACGCCAACTACGCCACGCGCTTTTCGACTAGCAGCATTCCTCAAACCTTGTCGGGTGGGCGAAGCTCCCGCTGAGCCGCTGCACGCCTACTGCGTTGCGCCGGCCGCACTAGTTGCCCGCGAGCGGAATTGCGTCGTTGGTCCGGTCGTTTCGTTCACCGGCCGCGCCGGAAAATCTCTTTCGCTCGCCGCTGCACCCAAGTGCACCGTGCGATCTTGTGGTTTGTATCCCATCTGCGTCAAGAATTCCGGCAGTGTGATCGTCTGCACACCCAATGAGGTGGCTTCTTTGAACATGTCATTAGTGCCTTGCGAGAGATTCGCGCGGCTAGGCGAGTCCGATTTGTCGCCGTACACCAAATAGCGCGTGTTGGCGGTTATTTCGCCCTGTTGTTTACCCGACTCATCCAAGTAGGCGTCGACGATGCCGCCGTTGAGCTCGATCAGGTCACGAGCCAGCTGCAAATCGCTTTGCCCGTCGCCGTCGATATCGATCAGGCCCGTGAGCGCGAAATGCAACTTCTTGCCGCGATGCCAGATCTGACTGTAGATATTGTCACCCGTCAGAATCGGGTTCTTCGGGTCGTCTTTCGTAATTCGCGCCTCGGCCATGTGATCGCTCAAAATGCGTGTGACCTCAATGCTGCCCTTTTTCTTTGACTTGGCCGCATCATGCAAATCCGCGTCAAACACGCTGAACGTAACCTGCCGCCGCAAAGAATCGGCCGTTCCTAAGTTGATCCACACCGTGCCATTCTGATTCACCCACGACACACGCCCGTCCGCCACCTCGAAGCTCTCCGGCTCATCCTTACGCTGCGACTTCAAGTCGTCGACAGCGTGCTCCAGCTTCGCCTCGTGTTCCGTCACTCCCTTGAGCTTCGTATCGCGATCCTCGATCTGAGTGGTATACGCCTTGCGCTGGTCGTCGAGACTCTTCTGCAGGTCGGCCTTGGTCGACTCGAGTGTCCTGCGATCGTCGGCGAACTTGTTCTTTTCTCCAGCCAGATCCTCTTCCGCTTTCTTCCGA
>DATBAY010000332.1:0-15257 GCA_036271295.1 Lacipirellulaceae bacterium
CGAACTCCTGGCCTCACTTAAACCCTCCTGATCAACCCCAGACCTTACGATCGACTCCCACCCCTCAATAGCCGGACCGCCAACACCCAGTCCGCACCTATTCCCAACGGTTTACACAAAATGATCTTCCGGACGAATCGAAGGCAAAGATCCAATTCCGGGCGACCGCTTTTGCCACGGGCTCCGCTGCCAGTTGTCGATCGGCACTTCGTCCAAAATCACCGGCGGCAGCATGAATTCAAAGTAGATTGAAAGTGCCGTAATGAATGGCTCGTACATCAGCCTCAATTCGCCCAGCCGTGCGAACGACGCGTCGGAGCAATCGACCCGCACACCTTTGTCATGCAGCTCGTGCAAAAACTTGTGATATTGTTCCGTCGACAGGCGTTCTGCCACGATGCTTGGCTCGCCCGCGTGGAAAATCAGCGCCAGATCGACGGCCGCGTGCCGCGCCATGGCGAACGTAATCTGCACCTGGTGACGATTCACCGACGGGAAGTTCGACAACAAGATCGAGGTCGTATCCAGAATCACCGCCAATCCGGCGAGCCAATTCTGGTTGTCATGCTGCGAGCGGTAAAATGCGAGCACCGGAAACGACAACTGGCTTTCGAGCAGCTCCGCCGCCCACCGCTCCCATTCGCTAAGTAGCGGCTCAATCTGCTGCACGCTGGCGGTCGAAGCAAAACGGCGAATCATCTCGCCGGCCGTCGGCGGCGAACCCGCGCGCGCATCGAGCAACGCGATATCGCGCTCACGGCGCGAAAACGCCTGATACAACACAGGCAAGTAGCCGATGACCACCGCCATAAATCCGAAGCCGGTGCCCGATTCAAGTACGCTCAACAGCCGGCCCAGCGCGTTCGTCGGCGCGAGGTCACCATAACCCAGCGTGAAAAAAGTCTCCCCGCTCAGGTAGAGGCACGAACCGAAACTCGCAATTTCATTTGCAGCTCCGAACGGCGCGCCATTGGCCCATTGCAACAGACCGTACGCGACAATCAAGGCCGCCGCCCAAGAGGCGAACAAACAAAACAGTGAAAACGGACCAAACCAGCTCAGAAAATGCTGTCGAATTGCGCCGCGCAGAAAAGTATCCGCGATGCTCGTCCAAGTTCTCCACGCGTTTCGATAAAACACTCGCGCCGGACGAAATTTACGCATCGCGCGCCGCGGCAAGACGAGTGCTTCGAACGCGTCGACGAGCACCAGCAGCATGATCGCCAGGGCGATCGGGACGACAAGTAAGCGCATGTGCTTCGAATCACAGAATGCGGTAGAAGAACGCCTGAATCGGCCGTCCATCATACCGCATCCCATGTTTCACGCGAGCCCGCGTTTCACGCCAGATCGAAGTACAGAATTTGACTCTGCTCATCTGCGGTGAACGCGAGACGTTCCGGTCCACTGAACGTAATCGCATCACCCGACGTTAGCGCCACGTCTCCGACGCGAACCGCACCGAACGCCACATGCACGTACGCATGCCGATCGGCGCCCAGCTCGACCGAATTCGATTGCCCCTTATTCAAATCGGTGACCTGCAAAATCGCATCCTGGTGGATTTGCATCGACTCCTCGCGTCCATCTGGGCTCGCGAGCGTTTGCCACTTGGCTTGCCGACCGTCGGCCGCAAAAGTTTTCTGGCCATAGTTCGGCTGCAAGTCGTGCGTATCCGGCTCGATCCAAATCTGGAGCAAGTGGACGCGATCCGTTGGCGAATCATTCACTTCGCTGTGACGAATTCCACGCCCGGCGGTCATTGCTTGCAATTCGCCCGGCCGCAGGTCGCCGTCGCTCCCCGTGCTATCGCGGTGATGCAATCGCCCTTCGAGCACCCACGTGAGTATTTCCATATTGTCGTGACCATGCTCGCCGAAACCGCTCGACGGCTCGATGATGTCGTCATTGATCACGCGCAACGAGCGGTAGCCAAGATTTTTCGGATCGTAATACCGCCCAAACGAAAACGAATGCCGACCGTGAAGCCAGGCGAGTTCCGTCCGGCCCCGGTCTTCGGATCGTCGAACGGTAAAGTTGTGGGTGGTGGTTGTCATGTTATTTTCCTTTCGATTGTCATCAGCCCGCGGCTGATTTAAGCTGCACAGTACTTGTACGCGCGTACGAACCTTCCAGCAAGAATGCACATTTTTGTGCGTCAGTTACTGAAAAGTTACCGAGTAACGTTCTCGTAGCTGGATTCGCAAGAATCCGGTCGCGAACGTTGCGGTTTAACTAGCTCGAAGCGGTCGCCTGCGAATTCTTGCGAATCAGCTACGAATTGTTGCCATGCCAAAGAAAATCGCGGGCTGTGTGGTTGAAACGGCCATAGAAATCATCGGCGGACGCTGGAAAGTCCTTATCTTGCAGGAGTTGTTCACCGGCACGAAAAGATTCAGCGAGCTCCACCGCGCGCTCGCCGGCGTCTCGCACCGGACACTTACGCAGCAACTCCGCGAGTTGGAAGGGCATGGCATCATCAAGCGGAAGATATATCGTGAGGTGCCGCCCAAGGTGGAGTATTCCCTCACGCCCATGGGCGAAACCCTACGCCCCGTGATCGGCGTCATCCACGATTGGGCCGAAAAATATAGCCAGGCGCGGTTAAGAAAACGTTAGCGCCGAATTTCGCCGCCCCGCCCCCGCCGAACTCCCTCACATTTAGCGGGCGAGCACTGCTCGCCGCGTAACGGCCAGCCCGCCAATCTCTCCGAACTCATCGCACTGCAACTTCGCGCGCGGTATACTCAGTGGCGCTTCGCCCGCATGGTCCGCGGGCAAACGTAACAGGCGCGCACTTCTCTCGGATCCGAAGTGCTCGACACTTAGCGGGTCTCTATACTCGCGATACAATTCAAAATTGGAGGTCGTATGCGTGCGATTCCTCAGGCGATTCTCGCCGGCGTGACCCTGCTCGGGTCGCTCGTTCTTGTTACCGGGCTCAGGGCAAATCAGGCCGAAGATGAAGCAACCATCCGTGCGAACGCGGCAAAGTATGTCGAGTCCTACAATCGCCGCGATTCAAAAACGATGTCCTCCATGTGGTCGCCCGACGCCGTGTATACCGACGAATCGACCGGCGAAAGCGCCGTCGGCCGCGATGCCATCAAAAAGCAACTCGACAACACCTTCGCCGGCGCCGAAGACGCCAAGCTCAAAATCAAGATCGACTCGATCGATTTCGTCTCGCCGAACGTAGCCGTCGAAAAAGGCGCGGCCGAGGTTAGCTACGCCAAACACCCGACGGAGAATAGTGAATACACGGCGGTCCACGTCCGGCGCGATGGCCAGTGGCTGCTCGACCGTGTGACCGATGTCGACGACGACGACAACGACAAAAAGCCGCCCGAGCCGCCACCCTCAAATTTCGAACACCTCAAAGAACTCGATTGGATGGTCGGTTCCTGGGTCGACAAAGATGACGCCGACGATATCACGATTCAGACCGACTGCGAATGGACCAAGAATCGCAACTTCATGACCCGCTCGTTCGCTGTCGCGATGGGCGATCGAGTGAGCAAGTCCGGAATGCAAATCGTCGGATGGGATCCGATCAACAAGAAAATCCACTCTTGGGTCTTCGATTCCGATGGAGGATATTCCGAAGGCGATTGGACGCGCAAAGACAAGAAGTGGGTCATCAAACAGCACGGCACGCTGCCCGATGGCGGCAAGACATCCGCCACAAATATTCTGACCGAAATCGATAATGATTCGTACAGCTGGGAGTCCATCCACCGCGATATCGACGGTGAGATGCAACCCAACGTCGAAGAAGTGCTGATCGTTCGCAAAACGGAATGAAAACGCGAACGATTCGGTGGTTCAACAGCGCACAAATTATTCGACGAACAAAGGGCACAGCGATGAAACGATATCTACTTCTTGCGATTGGACTGGTAGCAATCGGAGCGTGGATTTCTGACGACCTACTCGCACACGGCGGACGCGGCGGAGGTGGATTCAGCGGCGGTGGCGGCGGCGGACGAGGAGGCGGAGGCGGCGGCGCCCACGTTGGCGGAGGTGGCGGCGGTGGCCGCCCCAGCGGAGGCGGTGGTCGCCCAAGCGGCGGCAACTTTGCAGGCCACACACCTTCGATGTCTCGCCCAAGCGGCGGTGGCAACGCTTCCTTTCAGCGACCATCCGGCGGCCGGCAATCCATGGGCAAACTTCCAACCCCCGGCGGCAGCAACATCGCCCGTCCTGGCGGCGGAAACATCTCGAGGCCCGGTGGCGGGAATATCAGTCGACCAAGCGGCGGCGATCGACCGAATGCCGGCGATCTGGCCAATCGTCCGGGGGGAGGCAATATTAATCGTCCCGGCGGCGGCGCTCCCTCCCGCGATCAACTCGATCACTTCCTGAACATGGGCGGCTCGCGTCCCAATGTCCGACCGGGCGGCGGTCGGAACGACCCACTCGCAGGCGGCGCTGCTGGTCAATTCTTGCACGATCATCCCACTCCGTTCCCCGGCCGACCCGGTGCCGGCGACATCGCCGGCGATCGACCGAACCGGCCCGGCGCTGGTGGTAGTGGCGAGCAGTTCCGACCTGGCGATCGGCCCGGCCGGCCTGACGGCGACAACGATCGACCGTTTCGTCCGGGTGACAATACCCGCCCCGGCCAAGGCGGTGGCGGCGAACAAATCCGCCCCGGCGATCGACCCGGTCGACCTGGTGACAACGACAATCGTCCCGGTCGACCTGGCGACAACGACCGCCCGTTCCGACCCGGCGACAACAATCGTCCCTCGCGCCCCGGTCAAGGCGGCAGCGGCGAACGCCGGAATCGCGAGGATTGGGCGAAGTATGCTCACAACCATCGTCCCGATCGCATCCCCGATCGCGATCGCTGGAACAACTGGCGAAACGACAATCGCAAGTTCGTCTACAACAACTGGCACAACCACTGGAACAACAATAATTGGGCCGGCCACAACTGGTGGAACAACAACTGGTGGGACCATAACCACTGGCGGAACCCGTACTATCCCAGCTTTAACTACTGGGGTTGGGCCGCCTGGCCGTCGCTCACTGGTTGGGTGAACTACGGTTGGCAGCAACCGGTGTATTACAACTATGGCGACAACGTGTACTACGACGCCGGACAGGTTTACTACGGCGACCAGCCCGTTGCCTCGGCCGAAGATTACGCGCAGCAAGCGCTCGCCATCGCACAGGATCAGCCCGCTACGGCGCCTGCCGCCGAGGACTGGATGCCACTCGGCGTTTACGCCGTCACTACCGATGGCCAGCCGAGCGACGACGATCCCGACATGTACTTGCAGCTCGCTGTGAGCAAGCAAGGGGCTATATCGGGCACGTTCCAAAACACCGATAGCGACACCGCCAACCAAGTTGAAGGTATGGTCGATAAGGAAACTCAACGCGCGGCCTGGGTGCCAAAAGGCAAGCAGTTCCCCATCATGGAAACAGGCATGGGAAACTTAACCCAAGACACCACGCCGGTCCTCGTTCACTTTGCCGATGGCACAACGCAGCAATGGCTACTCGTGCGGCTCGACCAACCCAAGGAAGGCGGCGCGACCGAAACGAAGTAAAGCTCTTCCAGTTTAGACACCACGAAAGGCACAAAAGCGCGCAAAAAGTCCCTATTCAAAATCTGCTCAGCAGTTACGAATCAGCGGCTTTTTTCGTGTCTTTTTGTGCCTATTCGTTGTCAACTTTCTGAATCCGAAAAACAACGAGGCGTATCATGAAAATCACGTTGAGTTGGTTTGCATTCGTGTTTGCACTCTTCGCAACAAACATCGCCCACGCCGCCGATAAGCCCAACATCCTCGTCATCTTCGGCGACGACATCGGCATCGCCAACGTCAGCCAGTACAGCAACGGCCTCATGGGCTATGAAACGCCCAACATCGATCGCATCGGCAAAGAAGGAATCACGTTCCTTCAATACTACGCCGAGCAAAGCTGCACCGCCGGCCGCTCGGCCTTCCTCACCGGCCAGCACATCATCCGCACTGGCCTCAGCAAAGTCGGCTTCCCCGGCGCTCCGATGGGCATGAACCAGAAAGACCCATCGATCGGCGGCCTGCTGAAAAGCCTCGGCTACGTCACCGGCCAGTTCGGCAAAAACCACGTCGGCGATCGCAACGAATCGCTGCCGACCGTCAACGGCTTCGACGAATTTTTCGGCAACCTCTATCACCTCAACGCCGAAGAAGAACCGGAACTGCCCGATTACCCGAAGGATCCCGCATACCTGAAAAAGTTTGGCCCGCGCGGCGTCCTCGATTGTAAAGCGACCGACGTCGACGACCCCACCGTCGACCCGCGCTTTGGCAAAGTCGGCAAGCAAACCATCAAAGATACTGGTCCGCTCAACAAGAAACGCATGGAAACCGTCGACGATGAAACGTCCGCCCGTGCGATCGACTTCATGAAGCGCGAGCATGCCGCCGGCAAGCCGTTTTTCTGCTGGTTTAACGCCACACGCATGCACCTTCGCACACACGTGCGCCCCGAACACCGCGGCCGCTACAAGCACGGCGACAGCGAGTACATCGACGGCATGATGGAGCACGACGACACGGTCGGTACGCTACTTAAGGCGCTCGACGACATGGGCATCGCGAAGGACACGATCGTCGTCTACACGAGCGACAACGGCCCGCACATGAATTCCTGGCCCGACGGCGCGATGACCTCGTTCCGCAGCGAAAAGAACACGAACTGGGAAGGTGCGTTCCGCGTGCCGTGCGTCGTTCGTTGGCCCGGCCATATCAAGCCGGGAACGGTCACCAACGAATTGATGAGCCACAACGATTGGGTTCCCACGCTCTGCGCAATCGCGGGCGAGCCCGACATCGTCGGCAAGTGCCTGAAAGGATATGACGCCAACGGTCACACGTATAAGGTCCACCTGGACGGCTTCGATCAATCGAAGTTCCTTACCACGGTCTCTGGCACCGCCGGCAACAACAATGGCGCGAAGAGCGCTCGCAACGAGTTCTTCTACTCCGACGACGACGGGCTCCTCGTCGCCCTGCGTAAGGGCGACTACAAGTACGTGTTCTCGGAACAGCGCTCGCCCGGCACGCTGGAAGTGTGGGCCGAGCCGTTCACGACTCTCCGCTTGCAGAAAATCTACAACTTAATGCAGGACCCCTATGAGCGGGCAGACATAACGTCGAATACCTATTGGGATTGGCAGCTCAATCACGTGGAACTCATGTACGGCGTCATGGACGACGTCTTCAAATTCGTCGAAACGTTCAAGGAGTTTCCGCCACGCTCGAATCCGCCATCCTTTAACCCGGCGAATGTGATGAGCGACACACTCCGCGACATCAAAGCCAAAGCAAAGGCCGAAAAAGCGTTCCCAATGCTTCGCAAAGAGGACGTCGACAAGCAAAGCAAACCGAGTCAGGAATAGTCCGGACCGTAGTCACACGTTCGTTTGAATGAGTCACCGGGCTGCGGTATAGTCCAGTGGGCGTCGTATCTGTCGATTGCGCTTTGCCTTTCGCGCGCAACATGCGTCAGGAGAGGTTAGCCATGCCACGGTTACGTTTGAGCAGCGCGTTCGTCCTTACCGCTGCGATTTCGTTCAATATCCACGCGGCACTGGCGCAATGGCCGAACGACTCACAACGTCAGTTCACCAAAAGCCGCGCCGTCGAAGCCGCCATCTGGGGCATGCCAGCCGTCAACTATGAGCGACTTCTCGAGGCGGCAACCGCGAACGGTGGCAAAGCGAACCAAGTGATTTACTGGTCTCGGCCCGTCAACTGGCGTAACCAAACGCTGACGCCCAATCCCGATACGATCTACTTCAATCCGTTCTACGACACTCGTAACGGGCCCATTGTCCTCGAGATTCCGCCGGCCGCCGGCGAGTCGTCCATTGTCGGCAGCGTTGATGACGCTTGGCAAAACGCGTTGGACGACGTCGGCCTCGCCGGCGTCGACAAAGGCCATGGCGGCAAGTACCTCATCACGCCGCCCGGTTATAAAGACAAAGCCCCGGAGGGTTATATCGTGCTCCCGTCGGACACTTACCGCGGCTTTGCCATTTTGCGGTCCAATCTGAAGAGCCACAGCGACGCCGATATTGCCGCCGCCGTCACGTACGGCAAACAGATCGAGTTTTACCCGTTATCCGCCGAGCCATCTGCGACCGCCTTTATAGATGTTTACGACAAAAACTTCGAGGCAACGATTCCCTACGACCCGAGCTTCATCTATTTACTCGATAAATTCATTCAAGCCGAGCCGTGGCTCACCCGCGACAAGGCAATGATCGATATGCTCCGGTCGATTGGCATCGAAAGGGGAAAGGGGATTAATCTGGACTCGAAGATGGTAGTGACTTACGACGTCGCGGTTAACGAAGCGCACTCAATCGTTGAGCAGAACTATAAGCAAGGTTTCACCCCGCCATTTTTCGAAGGCACACATTGGGCCGTGCCGGTGCCGAAAGAAACGATCGAAGGCATGTCCACAATGTTCGCCGACCCCAACCGGTACCCGATCGATGGCCGAGCCGTCTATTTCTCGATCGCGTACTTCAGCGCGAAGCATTTGGGCGCCGGCCAGTTCTACGTCATGGCAATCGGCGATAGCGCCGGCCAACCGCTCGATGGCAGCAAAACTTATCGACTCACGGTCCCACCGAACGCGCCCGTGCGGCAGTACTGGTCCGCCACCGCTTACGACGGTCAAACGCACGCCCTTATCAAGAATATGCCGCGCGCGAGCTGCGCTTCCAACGGCAGCAATGTCAAAAAGGACGCGGACGGCTCCGTCGATATGTATTTCGCACCGAAATCGCCAGGCGGCAACGAATCAAATTGGGTGCCAACTGATCCGAACGGAAAGTTCGAAATTCTCTTTCGCTTCTATGGCCCCGAAAAGCCGCTCTTCGACAAAACGTGGAAACTGCCCGACATCGAGCAAGTCAACTAATATCGGCCAAGGATTGCGATTATGACCTCAACACACATATTCGCGTTCGCACTGCTTGCGACGACTCTTGCCGCTCGACCGCTGCGTTCCGAGACAACGGAAAGCGGCCCCATCCCCGTCACGCCAGATAACTTCGTCCGCGCCGAAACCGATTTGTATTTCAGCAACGTAGTGAAGGACGCCGGCTTCGGAAAGTTCTTCAACATCCGCGAGCCGACGCCCATCGATCGCCAAACCGTGATCCGCATGAATCGCGACACCCTCTACTCGGCCGGCGTGTTCGACCTGGACGCCGGCCCCGTAACGATCACGCTGCCCGATGCCGGCAAACGCTACATGGCGCTCCAAATCATCAACCAAGACGAATTTACGCCGCTCGTCGCGTATGGCTCGGATCCCCACACGCTGATCAAAGATATGATCGGCACCCGCTATTTCATCGCCGCCGTTCGCACGCTGGTGAATCCGACGATCGCGGGCGATCTCGATGAAGTTCACAAGTTGCAGGACGCAATCAAGGTCGAACAAAAAGGCGGCCCCGGAAAGTTCGACGTGCCCCACTGGGATTCGGCCAGTCAGAAAAAAGTCCGCGATGCGCTCCTCGTCCTCGGCTCAACCCTCCCCGAGGCCAACAAAATGTTCGGCACGAAAGAAGAGTGCGACCCCATCCGGCATCTCATCGGCTCTGCAATGGCCTGGGGCGGCAATCCAGAGAAAGCTGCCATCTACCTGAACGTCACGCCGAAAAAGAACGACGGAAAAACAATCTACAAACTCAAAGTGAAAGACGTCCCCGTCGACGGCTTCTGGTCAATCAGCGTGTACAACGCCAAAGGCTACTTCGAAAAGAACAAGCAGAACGCCTACACGCTGAACAACATCACCGCGAAGAAAGCGGACGACGGCTCGGTCAACATCCAATTCGGCGGCTGCGACGGCAAAACACCAAACTGCCTGCCGATCATGCCCGGCTGGAACTACATCGTCCGCCTCTACCGCCCCAGCCAAGAAATACTCGACGGCAAATGGACGTTTCCGGAAGCCGAACCCATGAAATAGTAGCCCACCACCCTTCCAACCTTTTCCAGCGAGCCGGGCCGTCCCCGGCCCGCAAGAGTAAAACGATAAGAAACTCCATCATCCTCGTTGCACATTCGAATATCACGGCGGCAATGCATGAACGCGTATCAACTCGATGAAGACAGTTACCTAGACTGGAACAAAAGCCGTCCCAACGCGTTTGTATTAAATCGTTTCGGCGGAAATGATCCGGCATTCAACGTACTCCACCATTCCGACTGCCCATTTCTCTGGCGCGAGGTTGATGAAGGAGCAAGAACCGTCGTTGAAAAGTGGTGCTCGGAGTCCGAAGAGGAACTTCGCGAGCATGCCAATTCTGCGATTGGGTTGGCAATGTGGAAGCGCTGCGGCTATTGCTTTCGCGCACGCAAGAATTCCGCGTCGACTTTTAGCAGTGTCGAAACTTTTAACCCAATCGAAGTTCGATCGAACGACCAACTGTGGATTTGTGGCGAACCCGCGGTGTTCGCCGGATCAGGGGTAGGTGCGTGGAAGCAGCTGGTAAAAGAAGCATTTAAGGAAATCCTTCCGGCCGATTTTCCACAATGGATCGACGTTGAGTTTCGGTTTCTGGAAGAGAGGCTCTACGCAAAAGATATCGATAATTTGCTCACTCCCATTTTAGAGTCGGCGCGCGATGGTGGATGGATAAAACGAGGATTTGCGTGGTTGGGAAGTATCACCGCTCGAAAAACTGCTGTGGCCGAACAATCGCAAGTGGGGGTTTCAATAAAGTTGCATACGCTCCCGCCCTCTTTTTATCAGGAAACCGCCGGTGTTCTTGTGGAGGCGCAACCGGCTCGTCTCGATGAGAAAACAGTCAAATGGGCAATTTATGAGGCAGCGTTCCATTTATATGAACACCAACCAAATCTCCGGTTTCCGCCTCAAACTTCCCTGTCAGTTGAGATCCGAGTGTCGATCGATGACGCTGCAAATCGCAAATCGATCGCCGCACTATTGAAGCCATGTATCGACGGACTCGAACCAATTCTGGGGCACCCATTTAATCTCCTCCCAGAATCTCGTGAAATCATTAAACGTCGGCTCGCGCCCCAAGACGAAATGATATTGTCATTAGGTTTTCACCTGCGTGGAGGTACTGCGACCAAAATCTCCGCGTATATCGCACCACTTTAAGAGTCAGGCCGTTCCCGGCCCTGGCCGCCGTCGCGAACATAAAACGTTGCATTGGCCAAAAATATACGTTGACATTTGTTCACTAATGCGATAACATCTTGGCACGCTGTACTACACCCGCGTTCGCTCTTTGAAAACTCGACTCTTACGGCTACGTCGTGCTTGCGGAGTGCGCTGAAAATGCGCGCATCCCCAAACATGCCCCAAGCCCAATTCTCGAGACGAGTCAAAACTTGTATTCGCTCTTCGTTCCTTCGTGGTTAATTCACTTCCGAGAAGATCGATGAGTTTTGTCGCCCACCGCGCGATTCCATACCCAATATTCGACCCTCCGCTTGGTTGCAAAAACAAAAAACCACGCGTTTTCAAGCGCGGGCCCATGTCGCGGCCTCCTCACAGGACCGAATTTTGTATTAAAAAATCGAGTTCACGGATTGCGACAAAAATAGATTCGCCTCCCGTCACGGCAAACGTACCCGACGCCAATGGCATGCCACGGCAAGATTAAAGAAGTTGGATCGAATACCTACACGGCATACACCCGGAATCACGAAACCTGAGGATAAAAAATGGATTCTCTCCGCCGACTCTGTCCCGTTGCCGTTCTAATTGCCGCCTTCGCCCTACCCGCAGGTTCGGCTTTGGGCGGTTCCGACGCCGACCGCGTGATCGCGATCGATGTACTGCTTCTACCCGATGCCACGATGGTCGAACAAGCCAAGGCGGCCAATGCCGAACTGCGCTCAAACTATGCCGCAGGCTACGCGCTCGACGGCGATCAAACAGCGCACATCACGCTGGTCCATCGCTACGTTCACGAAAAAGACCTGCCCGCGATCGAAGCCGCCGTCGCAAAAGTTTCCGAACAAGCCGACCCACTCGACTGGGAGCTCACGGCCAACGGCTACCGATACGGAATCTGGGCCAAATTGGCGATTACCAATATCGCGATCGATCGAACGCCGAACCTCGATCGCTATCAAGAAGCGATCGCCGAAGCCGTCGAGCCGTTCGCAGTCAAAAAAGGCACTGCCGACGCCTTCAGCACCAGCCGCGAATTGCCGAAGATTGAGCACGAAATCATCGACTATGTCGAAAAGTTTGTCCCGAAATCGACAGGCCAGAACTACAGCCCACACGTCACGATCGGCGTTGCGCACGAAGACTTCGTGCTGGGCCTCAAAGAAAAGCCCTTCGACTCCTTCCGCTTCAAAGCCGCGGGCGTTGCGATTTACCAACTCGGCAATTTCGGCACCGCACAAAAGAAGCTCTGGGTGTGGGACACGAAATCGGAAGAAAAGTAAGAACGACAAACGATCAGAGCCCGCAGCGCAAGAAGATTTACAACTCCTTGCGACACGGGCTCTAACCTAAATCATAGTCGCGATCAGGTGTTACTTCGGCGCTTTACGATCCATCTTGATGAAGTGCGACGCCAACGCCGCCGCCGCGAGCGCCATGCCCGCCTTGCCAACGAAGCTGTGCAGCAGATCTGGCTTTTCTTGCCCGATCTGCGCCGCCGCTTTGCCGAACGCGTCAGGATGCTTCTCCTGAGTGTACTGGGCGACCTTGGCGACGTCGTTCGCATCCATTTGGGTTGGGTCCGAGGTTTCAACCCCCGGAATTTGCGTCGGCTGTGCTCCGGCCTGCTTCAAATGGTTGAGAAGCACGGTGGCGATCGTCGCCAAGCCGCCGGCTCCCAAATTACCAAGCGGATTCGTGTTGCCCACGCCCGGCGTCACGTGATCCGAGTACTCTTGCGGATCGACCTGCTGAGTCACCTGCCCCAAAATCTTTTGCAGTGTCTGCGGATCGATCTTCTTGAGCAACTGTTGAATTGTCGATTGATCCGGCGAGCCTTGCTGATCGAAGTTGCCCTCGCCGTTGGCCAGCTGCTGCAGCTTATCTCCACCGACCACGTTCGCGATATCTTGTAGAATTCCCATAATACGATCTCCTAAACCCTAGATAGTAACGACCGAACGCAACCTCACGCCGCACCACGCCGTGCCAACGCGTGGTAAATAACGAGTACGACAATAGCGCCAAGTACGCTGATGAGCGCGCTATACGCATTGAACCCGGTAATACCTTCGAAGCCCATCAGATGCGCCAAAAACCCTCCGACAAAGGCTCCCACGATTCCCAGCACGATATCCATCAAAGCGCCTTCGCCTTGCTTGTTCACCAGCTTGCTGGCGATGAAGCCGGCGATCAGGCCCAATACGAGCCATGCGATCACTCCCATAACAGTCAGCCTTTCAAATGTGGCGGCGCGGGACCTGCGCGCGAAAGACGAACAGTCGTGCCGCGATCAAATGCAAAACCCGGGAACAACTTCCGCCTATCGGCGGCCCCAGAGTCAAGAATCTACGAGAACCAGACGCAGAGAAAGAACGCCAGTTGAATCGCTTCAATGTGCACGAAAAGAACGAGCCTTAATATAGTCCTCTCCGATCGCTCTTGGCAACGAGCGGATTGAAAATGACGACAAACGGCTAAATTCTGCGGTACCTGACTGAAAGTCGTCACACCGCAGATTACGAACGTTCGATCGCGTCCAAACCACGTAGGAGGCTGTTTGCGGCGTGGTCAGACGCGATTAAAGTTAAGGCTCTACAATTCGACAAGTAAAAGTGCAATGCCCCGCGAACTGCAAACCGAAGACGACCGAAACTACGCACACCTGCTCACGCTGCTCAGCGTTTCGGCGGCCATGGTGGGCGTCTGCCTGACAGCCGTCGGACTTATCAATGTCATCGAAGTCCTCAATAACTGGGAGGGTTGGGTCGACGACATTCTCGCCGTCGGATCCCTGCTGTTCTCAATCGTCACCCTGTTGAGCTTTCTCGGGATAAGAACGAAAGTCCGTTTCCGTTGGCCTCGCTACGTTCTCATTCTCGATGTCTTCTTCTGCGTCGGCATCGTTACGATGGTCGTCGCTTCGTTTTTGCTCACTTATCGAGTCATGCTTTCCGCCAAAAATTAGTTCGCTCGCCAATACCCGGTTTTCCTAAAGTTGATTCGGAGGATGATCATGTATCGCACACCTCTTCGCGCAGTGGTGCCATTGCTCGTCGTTTGCGTCGCCATCATCGGCCGCTGCGCACTCGCAGACGATCCCCTGCCCTCCTGGAACGACGGAGCCGCCAAGTCGGCCATTATTTCCTTCGTTGAAAAAGTAACGACTTCCGGAAACAAAGACTTCGTCCAGCCTGCCGATCGCCTCGCGACCTTCGACAACGACGGCACGCTGTGGTGCGAGAAGCCGATGTACTTTCAAATGATGTTTGCGTTCGATCGCATCAAGGAAACCGCCAAAGATCATTCCGATTGGAAAGACAAAGAGCCGTTTAAATCGGTGCTCACGGATAACCTCGCCAACTTCGGCGAGACGGGCCAAAAAGGACTGCTCGAAGTCATCGAAGTGACGCACACCGGCATGTCCGTCGAGCAGTTTCATGCGATCGTCCGCAATTGGATGCACACGGCCCGTCACCCGCGTTTTCATCGCCCATACGATCAGCTCACATATCAGCCGATGCACGAACTGCTCGTGTATCTGCGTTCGAAGCAGTTCAAAACATTCATCGTTTCCGGCGGCGGCGTCGAATTCATGCGGCCGTGGATTCCGGACGTTTATGGAATCCCAACGCAACAAATCGTCGGCAGCAGTGGCGTTGTAAAATACGAGGTGCACGACGGAAAGCCAGAATTGCTCAAAGAGCCGAAGGTGAACTTCATCGACGACGGCCCCGGGAAACCAGTGGGAATCAATCAGTTCATTGGTCGACGGCCCGTGATGGCTTTCGGCAACTCGGATGGCGATCGCGAAATGCTGGAATGGACGACCGAAGGCGAACCCGACAAGCACCTCCCCGGTTTTGCGCTGATCGTTCACCACACTGATGCCGTTCGCGAATATGCCTACGATCGCGATTCCAAAATCGGCCGGCTCGATAAGGCTTGGGATGAAGGCGTAAAAAAGGGTTGGACGATCGTCGACATGAAAAAGGATTGGAAGGTGATTTTCCCGCCGGAATCGTTGAAGTAGCGGCGATAGCTGCGCCGGTTGCTATCGGTGACTTTGCGGGCGCGGTTTG
>DATBAY010000333.1:0-7269 GCA_036271295.1 Lacipirellulaceae bacterium
CAGATGCTTCCACTGGGGCGTTGTCCCAGCCACCCTAATTCCATTCTCGAGGCCTTTTTCTCGAACTGACCCACTGCCATAGCATTAGGCAATTTGCCGCCCATGAGCTGCCATTGCATAATGAACGGCCTCACCTCACCCCGGCAGCATCGAGTCGCTGCCTCCCGCCCAGCGCACCGCTCTCGCGAGGATATTGCGTCATGAATGAATCGAGCGTCTCCCGTAGGACATTTATCAAAACCTCGGCCGCGGCAACGGCAGCGGTCTCGGTCGCGAGCAGCGTGAAAGCGGCCTCGTCGACCCCCAGCCCCAACGAGCGGCTGCGGCTTGCCTTCATCGGCGTCGGCGGCCGCGCGCAAACGCATCTCGAATCGGCCATCCACCTTTCGAAGGAAGACAAAGTGGAGGTGGTCGCTGTGTGCGACGTTTTCAACCGCCATCGCGACGAAGCCGAAACCAAAATTGCCCGCGGCACGAAAGATAAGCCTAAGAAGATCGCCGACTATCGCGACATCATCAATGACAAGTCGATCGATGCCGTGTGCATCGCCACGCCCGACCACTGGCACGCCAGGCAAACGATCGATGCGCTCAAGGCCGGCAAGAACGTGTACTGCGAAAAGCCGATGACCCACAGCGTCGAAGAAGCCGTCGACGTTTTCCACGCTTGGAAGAAGTCGGGCAAGGTGATGCAAGTCGGCGTGCAGTCGACTTCGCTGCCCGTGTGGAAAGATGTCAACAAGCGCCTCACGGAAGGACAACTCGGCAAGGTGTTGATGTACCAGACGTCGTACTTCCGCAATTCCGACATGGGCCAGTGGCGGTACTACGATCTCACCGAAGATATGAACCCCAAGAACATTGATTGGCAAATGTTCCTCGGCACTGAGTTTAACCTGGCGCCCAACATGCCGTTCGATCGCGAAAAGTACCACCAATGGCGCTGCTACTGGGATTTCGGCGCCGGCATGTTCACCGATTTGTTCGTCCACCGCACTACGGCCATGTTGAAGGCCACCGGCTTGCGGTTCCCCGGCCGCGTCGTGGGCGCCGGCGGCATCTACCTCGAATACGATGATCGCGAAGTGCCGGATGTCGCGACCGTCGTGGCCGATTTTCCCGAGGGCGTGCAAGGCATGGTCACGGCCACAATGTGCTGCCAGCAAACCCCCGTGCCGCAAATCATTCGCGGCCACTTCGGCTCGTTCGTACTCGGCAACGGCGAGGAAATCTCAAGCTACGATTTCGTCGCCGAACGAAAGCCCGTGACCCACAAGAGCGATCTCGAGGACGCGACCTATAAGGTCGAAGGCCTCAAAAACTCGTCGCTCACGCACTTCACGAATTTCGTCGATTGCGCGAAAGCCGGCACGCCCGACGAAGTGAATTGCTCGCCCGAACTGGGCGCAGCGGCGATGGTCATCGTCAAACTCGGGTCCAAGAGCTACCGCGAAGGTAAAGCGTTCCACTTCGATGGCGACAAGCTCATCGCATCCGAAGCCAACGCCAGCTGGGCCCAGGGCTGGGAAAAGATGTCGAAGGAGCATGCGCCGGCGAAACACATCCCCGGCTGGACAGCCGGCGACGAAGGCAGCACGATTCACGCGCGCGAATACCAGAAGCTCGCTGGGCCATGGATCAATGGCGTTGATCCGGCGGCGAACGATAAATCCAACTCCGCGGGTTAAGCAGGCTGATTTGATTAGCCGCGGGGCGCGAGCCCCCGGTTTCCGCGCGGTGGTTTAGTTCGCCCATTTGCGGTGCATCATGCGCAGCCGCAACGAGAGGGCGATCGCAAACACGCCGAGCGCCAACATGTAAGCGCCGATCAAAAGCGTCAGAGCGATCAGCCCTGCGCCCGGTCGGAACATGATTAGTGCGCCGAAGATAACCGACATCGCCCCCGACAGCCCAAGGATCCACTCATCTTCAAGCTCCTTGCGGAGCGTAATCGCGGCGAAGATTTCGAACGCCCCGCGCACGATGGCCGAAATGGCGATGATCGTTGCCAGGATGAGCAGCGTTTCTCCCGGCCACGCGAAAGCCGCAATGCCCGCGGCGATCGCCAGTACACCTAAGGTCACCATCGTCCACCAAACAGTGCCGTCTGCTTCACCGCGGAAGCCAAGGATCAAAGCGGCGATGCCATCAACGATCGAGAAGATGCCAAATAGAATCACGAGATACAGCAACGTGATTCCGGGCCACGCGATTGCGCAGATTCCAAATAATATGGCCGCGATCCCGCGCACCATGAGCACCCACCAGCGCTTGCAAACGGTCGTGAGCATGGGGAACTCCGCAGTGAAGTAGATAGATGACGACAAATCGTCGCTATGAGTGTAACGCAAGCTCCCCGGGAGGGCGAGGCTCTCTGCCGAGCCGTCGTGTGGCGCGGCTCAGCAGGAGCTTCGCCCTCTCCGCATGGATCAAACAGGCGGCGTGCGAATCACGAGCATCCGCACCTCGGTCATACTCTCGATCGCCCACCGCACGCCTTCGCGCCCAAGACCGCTGTCCTTGCTCCCGCCGTAGGGCATTTGATCGGCCCGCCACGCAGGGATTTCATTAATAAGCACGCCGCCGACTTGGAGTTCATCCCAAGCTTTTTGAATCTTCACAATGTCGCGCGTGAAAACGCCAGCCTGCAAACCGAAATGGCTGTCATTCACCGTAGCGAGCGCCTGGTCGAAGTCGGCAAACGACTCCAGCATCGTCACCGGGCCAAAGATTTCTTCGCACGAAGCGTCCGCGCTGTGTGGAACGTTTTCCAGCACGGCCGGTTCCACAAGGCGCCCCACACGCTTCCCGCCGCAAAGGAGTTTGCCACCCTGCTCTACGGCGCGTCGGATGGTCGTCTCGATGCGCGTCGCATCCTCTTCGCTGATGACGGGTCCGACGACCGTCTGTTCATCGCGCGGATCACCCGTTTTGATATTTCGCACCGCCGTCACGAATTTGTCACGAAACGCAGCGTAGGTTTCGCAATGCACCAAAATCCGCTGCACGCTGATGCAACTTTGCCCCGATTGGTAATAGCCACCAAACACGCAGCGGGCGACGGCGTCCTCCAAGTTAGCGTCGCGGTCGATCACCACGGCCGCGTTGCCGCCGAGTTCGAGCGTCACCTGTTTCTTGCGGGCTTGATCGCGCAGCTTCCAACCGACCTCGGGTGAACCGGTAAAACTCAACTTGCGGAGTCGTTCATCCTCCACAAGTGCCGCCGAATCACTCGATTTCATTGGCAAAATCGAGAACGCGCCTGCCGGCAGATCGGTCTCCGCCAGAATCTCGCCTAGAATCAGCGCGCTAATCGGCGTGTAGCTGGCCGGCTTCAACACAAACGGGCACCCGCAGGCGATCGCCGGTGCGATTTTGTGGGCCACGAGATTGAGTGGAAAATTCCACGGCGTAATAAACGCACAGGGCCCAATCGGCACGCGCTGCCACATCGCGCGGTAGCCAACGGATTTCGGAGAATCGTCGACGGGAAGCACTTCGCCGTAAATCCGCGTCGATTCTTCGGCGGCGAGCTCGACTGTCGAAATCAGCCTCGCCACTTCCGATCGCGCGTATTGAATCGGCTTGCCGACTTCCGCAACGACGACCTCGGCGAGCTCGTCGCTCCGCTCCTGGCAGCGCGCGGCAAGGTGTTTGAGCACCGCCTTGCGTTCGCCAGAGGACAGCCCGCGCAGCGGCGCGGCCGCATCCGCCGCCGCACCGATAGCCTCGTCGAGCAACGCCTTATCCGCCAGCGCAACGTGGGCGACGGTCTTATCCGTGAACTTGTCAATAACCGCCAAATCGGCGTTCGGCTGCCGTGGCTTATTCGCAAGGTAAAGCGGATAGCGATCCTTCATCACGCCCCTCGCTTGCAGTTCGCCGCTACCACAAGTCCTTCGAATCTCCGCGCCACTGCACGAAACCTTCAATCGCTTCGTACTCAGCCAGGCCGAGCTTATCAAAGAGCTGAGCCGTATCGCGGTTGCGATCCTCTGCCCGCTTCCAAAACTCGCGCATGTCGGGACCAGGGAAGAGTGCCCGATCCTTCTGCGACTGGTGCTTGAAAATTGCGATGCGTTTGCGATCGACTTCCGAGGGGCTCAGCGGGACCGCCATTTCGACTTCGTGTGGACCCCACTCGTGCCAAGCTCCGCGATAGAGCCACACTTCGCAGTCGGCGTACCAGTCGTCCTTCTGGCAGCGCTGGCAAGCCGTAAGCACCGCATTGAGGCACACGCGATGCGTGCCGTGCGGATCGGAAAGATCGCCCGCCGCGTAAATCTGATGCGGCCGAATCTTCCGCAGCAAATCGACGACGAGCGTAATGTCTTCCTCGCCCAGCGGCTTCTTCTTCACGCGGCCCGTCTCGTAGAACGGCATGTCCATGAAGTGAAGCTGTTCGTCCGGCAGTCCGCAGCTACGCGTGGCAGCTCGCGCCTCGCCACGGCGGATCATGCCCTTAATTGTCTGCACTTCCGGGCTATCCACTTGCCCCGGCTGTTTGTTCTTTAGAAACGCCTCGACGTGCGCCTCCAACTCCGCCGCCTTCTGCGGCGACACATTGAAGTGCGTATTGAACTCGGTCACAAAATCCGCGAAGCGGATCGCGTCATCGTCAAACACCGCGATATTGCCCGACGTCTGATACGCTACGTGCACTTCGTGCCCATGATCGGCAAGCCGAATAAGCGTACCGCCCATCGAAATGACGTCGTCATCCGGATGTGGCGAGAAAATGAGAACCCGCTTCGGGAAAATGCGATCGCACGACCGCGCGTGGTCGCCCGGCTGCTTGGCATGCTCCGGTTTGCCGCCCGGCCAGCCGGTGATCGTCGAATACAAATGCCGAAAGATTTTGACGTTGATGTCATACGCCGGCCCGTGCTCGGCGAGCAAATCCTGCAGTCCTTCTTCGTTGTAGTCATGGTCGGTCAGCTTAAGAATCGCCTTATCCAACTTGCGGGCGAGCCAAATAACGGCCTTCCGCACGCGTTTCTCATCCCACTCGACCGGTCCCAACAACCACGGCGTACGGTAACGCGTGAGCGCATCGGCCGCTGCCTCATCGAGCACGACTTCCGCATTCGCATGCTCTTGCAAGAAGCTGGCTGCAATCGAAGCGCTGACCTCGCCCTCGACCGCCTTGGCGATGATCGGCGCCTTATGCTCGCCGAACGCGAGCATGATGATCTTCCGCGCGCTGAGAATCGTACCGACGCCCATCGTGATGGCCCGCCGCGGCACGTGTTCCTGGCCGAAGAAATCGCTCGCTGCATCGATGCGCGTCACCCGGTCGAGCGTAATGAGTCGCGTGCGACTCTCCTTGCCCGAGCCTGGCTCGTTGAAGCCAATGTGACCGGTGCGCCCCACGCCGAGAATTTGAATGTCGATGCCGCCCGCCGCCGCGATTTGATCCTCGTACCACGCACAGAAATCGGCCACCTGCTCAATCGGCAGCGTGCCATCCGGCACGTGGCAGTTGGCTTGCGGAATGTCGGCCAGGTCGAACAAGTGCTCGCGCATGAACCGCACATAGCTCTGCAGCTCGTTTGGTTGCATCGGGTAGTACTCATCCAAATTGAACGTGATGACGTTCTTGAGCGAGAGTCCCTCTTCGCGGTGCAGCCGCACGAGCTCATCGTACACGCCGACCGGCGTGCTGCCGGTCGCCAGCCCCAGCACGCAATTCCGGCCTTCCGCGGCGCGCTCACGAATCAAATCCGCGATTTCCGCGGCAACTGCCTTGTTGGCCTGATTCGAATGCGGAAAAACACAAACGCGAATACGTTCACGCTGAGCCAACGGATCGACCGTGGACCGAGAAGTTGCAGATGTTCGCAAAGGCGATGTTCCAGACTGCGATGCGGTGCGAGTGCTCATGAAATGTAACGTGGTGACGAAAAACTGGTCGGCCTGGTTGGCCGATCCGCTGCCAAGTTGATTATTCGTGAACCTTTACTATAAGTCACTTTGCAGCCTTGTGAAACTACGCGCGGGCGCTATCCAACCACTGGCAAGAGGGCTAAAATTGCAGCACGTTCGTGTAGATTTTGCTATCGATCCACTGCTTTCTCAAAGGAGAAACCCGATGCGTAACCGAACTTCATGGGCTGTCGTCGCCAGCCTCGCCATTGCCGTGGCGGGCATTTCATACCACACCGCCGCGTCGAAGACCGGCGACGAAAAGTCAACCGCTTCGCATGCGATGGAGTCGAAAGTCACGATGGCCGTCGCCATGGTCGAAGGCCTCGGCGAACACAAAGTGAAAGGCAAAGTCACGTTCACGCAAAAAGGCGACGGTCTCGAGATCAAAGGTGAATTCACCGGCCTGCAACCAGGCCAGCACGGTTTCCACATTCATGAATTCGGCGATTGCTCGATGGCCGACGGCAAATGCGCCGGCGGACACTTCAACCCGAACGGCGGCAAGCACAGCAGCCCCGATGATCCGAAGCGCCACGCTGGCGACCTCGGCAACCTGAAGGCCGACTCCACCGGTAACGCATCCTTCGAGATGGTCGACAAAATGCTGTCGCTCAGCGGCGAGAATTCCGTCATCGGCCGCTCGGTCATCATCCACGCCAAGGCCGACGACCTGAAAACGCAACCCTCCGGCGACTCCGGCGATCGCATCGGCTGCGGCGTAATCGGCATCGCCGATCCGAAGGTGCAAGGCATGCACTAAACCATTTTCGATTGCAAACAACAGCCTTAGCTAATCATGCAAATAAAAAAGGGTGAGCAGCGCCAAGCGTTGCCCACCCTTTTATTTTCTACGCTAAGCGAGACTAGTTACTCGAGTCACCGCTCTTCGACTCCGAGCCGCGATCGCCGCGTCGTCCTCGTCGCCCGCCGCCATCGCGACCACCGCCGGGTCCGCCAAGCGCCGACGTATCAATATCGACCTTGTCGCCCTTAAGCGATTCGAGCTGTTGCTGCTGATCGCTTGTCAGCTTGGCCAGGATCTTCTTATTGACTTCATCCTGAATATCCTTGACCTTCTTCATGCGGTCTTCGCGCGAGCCATTATCGTCGCGCAGCTTTTCAAGTTCGCTACGAGCGTCCTCGCGAACGCTTTGCAGCTCTTTCTTCTGGTCATCCGTGATGTTCAGCTCTTTCGCAACGGCTGGGTCCGCGATGGCAGCCGGCCCCGCCACTTGAATCAGGATTCCAGTAAGTCGCTTTTGCTGGCCCGCATCCAGAACCTCGTTAATCTTGTTCGACGTTTCCTTAGAGAGCTCCACCATCTTATCGCGATCCGGAGCG
>DATBAY010000334.1:0-1851 GCA_036271295.1 Lacipirellulaceae bacterium
GTTCGGTTGGGCCGTGGATTCCCAGCAGCAACGGACGTACATCGACTTCACGACGACGTTTGTGCCGGGCACGAAGAGCGCCAAGCAGATGGCGTTTTATGAGAACTCGAAGACGGATTTTGCCGGTTTCTATAAGCCGGATGCGGCTGCGACGATGACAATGGCCGCGAAGGGCGACCCGCAGCTAATGGCGGAGAATTTGGCTCAGCTCGATGCTTCGATGAACTCGGCGCGCGAGCAGCTCGGTCGCGAAATCGACAAAAAGGTCGACGATCAGGATGCCCGCGACGCGTTGAAGGCTGCAGCAGCCGACTTCTTCGACGCCCTGGCTGCGACGATTAAGTCGGGCCAAATGGACGGCGGCGGTTCATTGCAGTTGAGTGCGGATTCAATGACGCTAGTGGCCGGCGCTCACATGGCCGATACGTCGAAGGTCGAGAGCGCGCTCAAGAAGCTGGAAGCGGCCGCCAAGAAGTCGCCCGACTTCCCGGGCATCAAGTGGAACGCTGCCAATCATGCCGGCGTGACGTTCAATACGATTACGATTCCAGTGCCAGAAAGTGAAGAAGGGCCGCGCAAAATTCTGGGAGAAGAGTTGAATGTAGCGATCGGTATCGCGCCGCAGGCGGTGTATGTGGCTGCCGGTAAGGACAACATCGAAGCCGCCAACAAGGCGATCGACGCATCGGCCGCCGAGAAGGGCAAGTCGGTGCCGCCGTTCGAGGTCGCGATTTCGCTCGCCCCGATCATGGAAGTGGCTGCATCGCAAGCCAAAGAAGGTCCACAGCAAGAGGTCGTGCAGAAGGTGGCCGACTTCTTGAAGAGTGAAGCGCAAGGCCGCGATCATATCCGCGTCCTGGGAACACCTGTTCCGAATGGAATTAAGTATCACATCGAAGCAGAAGAAGGCGTGCTGAAGGCAATTGGCACGGCCACGACCGCGGCGCAGCAGCAGAAGGCGGAAGCGCATCAATAAGTTGCAGTCGAGTCGCGTTGAGTAACGAAAATAAACCCCCGGCGGAGCCGGGGGCTACAAGTCATTTGTTTTGTCGACGCGTTCAATAGCGGAAACACTTAGACAGCCCCCGGCTTTGCCGGGGGTTTTTTGTTGGGTCATTTGTTCATCAGGATCAATACGCCGGCGGCGATGGCGAGCACGCTCAAGAGGGTTCCCTCACCCTGGAACACAATGCCCAGCAGCGGCAATGCGCCTGATAGGATCAGCCAGATTCCGAGCAGCAACATCCCCGTGTTCGTGGCGAGTTTCATGGTCGAGGTCCTTCTCTAGTGAATAGGTTGTATGGTCCGATTGGACGCGCGAGGCATCTTAGCCGAACCGGCTATTTTGCACTACGGTAGGACAGCTGCCCGGTCCAGGCACTGAGACCGCCGGCGATTACTAGGGCGATGCCGCTGGCCCAGAGCGGGATCAGGTGGCCGTCGACGGAGACTTGCGCCGCGGTGACAAGCCGCACCAATTGGGCCAGGCTGACGAGTGCGAATACCACAGCCGCGACCCGTAAGGCTAACCAGGGAGAGTTCATTTGAGCGACCTTTCATGCTCGCCGCGGGCTCGCCGGCGCGTTTTACAAGGCGCAGCGAACCTGCGATAACTGATGCTTAATTTTACGCAAACGGCGGTTCCGCTGAGCCGCAGAATTTCTAAATCCGCAGCGAGAGCAGCATGACGGCGACGATGTTAAATACCGGAATTTTGACCGAGATTGCCGGGCAACCCGTTCCCCAATTGGCGCGACAGTTTGGCACGCCCGCCTACATTTACGACGCGGCGACGATTTGCCAACGGGTGGCCGATCTCGCCGAATTCGATGTGGTCCGGTACTCCCAGAA
>DATBAY010000335.1:0-1907 GCA_036271295.1 Lacipirellulaceae bacterium
CCTTCAGAGACTCGAATTCGATGCGGCCAGCCGTAACAGTTTCACGGCGCTTAGCGCTACGGCGGCTCTTTGCGAGGCCCCGGGACTCTTGCCTAAATTCGTCAATGCCGCGCTCGCTGCTGATTGGGCGTGCTACTCGGCGGCTGCTGATCAAGCGGATTGTGGCCGGCTTAGCGTAGTGATTGCAACATTCCCACGCGGCTTCAATGTTTGGTTCTGCAACGTTTCGCCCAGCGACTGGCTGCCCGTCGCGTACACCGGTTGGTACCCGATCGGAGCAGCGGCCTTTGAAAAAGCTTATGCGAAGCCTTCGCTTCTATACCATCGGGGCGAGTTGAAGCCAGAGCCGAATTTGGCGGCAGGCGGATCATTTGTATGGCTTTTCAATTACAGTATTATCGCACAACTGAGAAAGTCAGAGCAGAGCCGCGCCATGTTGCAACGTTACGCTCATGATCTGAGTGGTGAAAAAATTCTCGGCAGAGCTGCGGCGGTGCTTTCGGAGGAAAGTAAAAGAGTTGTGGAGCGTTTCGGAATGAGCTATCGCGGTGACATGACGCACGATGGCGTGAACGAAAATGTCTACGCGATGATGGCAGAAACATGAGATACTAGACTTCGTCCCACGCGAAAGCCAAGACATCTCTTATGGAGCTTCGGTTCGTTAGCACCATTACGAGGCGATCGAACCCGAGAGCCATTCCGGCGCCACGTGGTAAACCCACGCGCAAGCTTTCCATATACTTATCGTCAACTACGACCTCGGCCTTGCCGTCGGCGTGGCGTCGCGCATTCTGTCGTGCGAATGAGCGCTTTTGAGCGTCATAATCCGTGAGAGATGGGAAGCCGTCACTGATTTCAATTCCGGCGATAAACATCTCACTTCGCTCCGCAATGGCACCTTCTGATTTCTCACGCGCTGACGAGGTTTCAAACGCCGGCCAATCGGTTACGAAGACGGGCTTGGTCAAGCCAAGTTGGTTTTGGATGTGATCCATCAACAAAGAGAAAAGGAAATAGATGTCGTGTGCAGAGGCGGAATCGATGGTGATGCCGGCAATTTGAACAGCGTTGAGAATACTCGAAAGGGAGAAATCTGGCAGGGCCGCACCGGCGAAGCGCTCAATCGCCTCAGCTACGGTCATACGAGCCCAGGGCGGACGCAAATCAATCATGTGGCCGGAGAAGGATAACTGGCCGCTGCCCCCAAGCGCCAAATGAGCCGCCCAAGTCATCTGCTCGGCGTCCTTTTCGATCATTGCGAGGTCTTGTCCGACCCGCGCCCACTCAAGCATTGTGAACTCGGGATTCCTGAATTGCCCTTCATGATCGGCAAAACGATAGTTTTGCGTAAGTGTATATGTTCGATCGAAACCGCCTACTTCGAGGCGCTTAATCTGATATTCTGTTGAAGTTACGAGATATCGATCCATAACTGCAAAAGAATCTATTGCCGCATCTGGGGTGGAGCCGTGAACGAGCAGCGGGCTATCAATCTCGATAAATCCCGCGCAATCCAAATACGATCTTACCGCGCGACGGACGATATGCCGTTGCCAAAGTGCGTGCATGCGCGTCTGTCCCGTGGAGTTTCCGATACGCCACCGGGTTGCATCGGTCACGCCTACCCATGCATCCGGAGAAGCGCTTCCGATCTTTTCTCCTAAGGTGATAGGGTTGTGCATTGCTACAAGAAATGCGTCTCCAGGCGCGACGGGCGTGCCGTAAATAGTTAGCTGATGCTCTACATCGCCGACGAACACGATGACGTCAGTAAGTCGCGTTGTCGTTCTCTCGACGTGGACAACCCGAGCGACGTCATGGAATCCGAACTCTTTTGGGGGCTGATTCGTCATCACATCACTCTATGAGTTTGGTGCGCGATCAGAGTACAGTCTTACGGAGAA
>DATBAY010000336.1:0-6920 GCA_036271295.1 Lacipirellulaceae bacterium
CCACCAGCTGTGGCCTTTAAGCGCTTGCAGTTCCGCGCCGGTCGCGACATCCCACAGCCGAGCCGTATTGTCGTACGATCCGCTCAGCAACTGTTTGCCGTCTGGCGAGAAACGTACGGTGAGCACGCCATCGGTATGACCGGATAGCGTGCGGACCATTCGGTCTTTCAGCTCAGCGCCGCTTTTGCTGAGGTCGAGGATATCGATGTTCTTGCGGTTGGTACCGATCGCCAGGTAACGCCCGTCGGGCGAATACGCGAGGGAGAAAACGTACTGGCCGGCCGTTCCCTGCCAAAGCTGTTTGCCGGAATTGGTTTCTCGGACGGTAACTTTTCCCGTCAGATCGCCGGCGGCGAACGTGCGGCCATCGGGCGCGTAGGCCACGGCGTTCACGGGCCCGTCGAACTTATAATTCGCCGCGTCGAGCTCGCACAAATGCGTTAGCCGGCCCCACTCCCAGTTCCGCAGCTCTGGCTTGCTCGCGTTGAGCAGGTCGAGCGCGTAATCGTAAGCATTCTCGTTGATCTTCGCGTTCGCCAGGCCGATTTGAGCAATGTACGCTTCGTATTCTTCAGCCTGCTTCGCACTGACGGCCACTCTCTCGGCTGCGACCGCCTTCTCTTTCTGATCCTGGGCGATATCGCGTTGCTGCGATGCTTCCTCTTTGGCCGCGACTGCCGCGTTCTTCTGCTTTTCCTCCGCGACCTTGGCATCTTCCGCCAGCTTTTTGGCCTCGATCGCAGCGTTCTTTTGCGTCTCCTCATTCCGCTTGGCGTCTTCGGCGATCTGCTTTTGCTCGACCGCCACGTCGCGTGCGCGGCTGACTTGGAAGTACGCGATTGAAACCGTCGCGATGATTCCCACAATGAGCCCCGCCACGGCTTGCTTCGCCAATCGCAGCCGGCGTTGCCGCGCATTGCGTTCCGCACGCGCTTTGTCGATTCGCTTGAACAGCGCCTGATGCTCGGGCTGCTTCGCGTCAAGTAAAGAAGCTGCCAAATCCAAGTCGCCCTTATCGAGGGCCGAATTTGCGTAGTCGCGCTGCGTTTCGGTCAGCAGCAGTCGAGCGCGATGGTTGTCCTTCCACAGAGCCAGCGATTCCTGGAATCCGTAGAGTGCCCGAGCAAAGAGTTGATAGTCGTTCTCCGCCCGCGCCTTCTGCAAGTTCTGATTCGCATGGGCCGAGAGCACGAGGCTTTCGGAATGCGATTGATAGATGCGAACCGCTTCCTGGAACTCTTTCACCGTTTGGTAGCGATCCGCCTGCTGGGTCGCCATCGCCTTGAGCGCGATTTCCTTGAGTTCCCCGTCGTAGCGAATGGGGTCGATGCGGTTCTGCGACGCGGCCATGAGGCATTGCATCACGTCGCGGCCCGAGTGGGGCGGAACGCCGCCGATGATTTCGTACAGAATCGCGCCGAGCAGGTATACATCGCTCGTCTTGTCGATTTGCTCGATCGGCCCCTTCGTCATTTCGGGCGACATGTACGCCGGCGTGCCGCCCAGGCTTTCTGCCTGGTATACCGACTCGATATGCGCGAACTCGGGGGTGATGCGCGCGAGGCCCCAATCCATGACAAGCACTTCGCCGTAGTCGCCGAGCATGACGTTTTCGGGCTTCAAATCGCGGTGAATGACGCCGCCCGCGTGGGCGAACGCCACCGCGTCTGCCACCCGGAGCAGGATGCTCAGGTTCTCATCGAGCTGCTTTTGAGCGATGACCTTGTCCCATGGCGTGCCGCGTACTCGCTTCATCGAGTAGAACAGCGCGCCCTGGTCGTTCGAGCCGAGATCGTAGATCGGCACGATGTTCGGATGGTCGAGCTCGCCGGTGACGACCGCTTCCGAAATGAATTTATCTCGCTGCTCTTCGCGAACCCTCGCCGAAGGCTTCAGCATTTTCACCGCGACGGTGCGGGCGATCGATGACTGATGGGCCGCGTACACGACGCCCATACCGCCTTCGCCGATGATATCGAGCAGTTCGTAGTCGGGAACTTCGGCCGTCGATTTCGGCGCCGGCGCGCCGGCCTTGCGTTTTTCTCGCACGTAGCGCGACTTTACGGGCAGCGACGAGCGGAACCCCGTCACTGTTTCGTGTTGCCGAATCGTTTGGCCTTGTTTTGCTTCGAGGTCGAACGTGCCGCGCCATTGCGAATCTAACTTCGACGCGTCTTCGGACGCCATCTCCAAATCGATCGTCTTATCGTTCTCGAACGTGTGCGTCGAGCGGCGGGTCGCTTTCACAGGCTCTTCTTGGCCCGCCTGCGCGCCGGGAAGCGCTTGAAACTCCATGGTCATATCCGAGCGGTCGGCAATCGTCGGAAACTTTGGAAGTTCAGGTGGCGTTGGTGTATCGGAAGTTGGTGAATTTTCCCGTGTGGCTTTCGCAGATTTGGGAGATGGGGGCTCGCTTGGAAGATCGGTCTTGCGAAATTCATCTGATTTCAAGAATGCGTCCAGCTCGATCGTCGCGCCGCCTTGATCGGTGTCTCGGAGATCGTCGTCCGAATCATCGACGATGAGTTCGATATCTTGCGACTTGTCGGCATCGGTCGGCAGGCGGGCGTCGTCGATCGTCCGCTGAGCCAGTTTGCGCAGCACGGCCCCGCAGTGAGGGCATTTGCCCGTCACCAGGCTCTGGGTGTCCAAATCGCGTTTGCAAGCGTGACAAGTTCGCATTGTGTGGCGGGCCGTTAGGCCTGGCTATTATTTGCTGCCGACTTCAGGACCATTCTAATCCAACTACAGGAAAAGACAGAAAATCAACCTTTGTGTCACTTCACCAGCCGTCGGCGGCCGGCCCGCCGCAGGCGCTGCCAGGCTTGGTCGTCGGCCTCGGTAAATGCCGTCTCCAGTTCCTTCGCCCAGCTTCCCCGACCAGCAACCAAGCCCAAACCGGCCAGCGGCAATGCCCAACGGAACCGATTCGAACTCGGCGGAGTTTCCACCGCTGGCGTCGGTTGTTCGCTGGTTGCCGATGCCGGAACCGCGGCGCTCGACACTTGTTCTTCCGGTGCAACGCCCGGCGAAACGGGCGGATTCATCGTGCTTGGCGATTGCCCAGGGGCGACCGGTTGCAACAGCGGATTATTCTCCAGCGGTTGCGTTTGGTTCTGCTGCGAACCTTCCGGTGGCCGGTCGCGCGTTCCTTCGGATTGGTCCGTGGGATCGATCACTCGGCCACGTCGTACGAACACATCGATCACGAGTCGCCGCGTGCCGTTATCCGAGCGAAACAAATAAATGCGGTAGTGATTATCCGGCAACGTCGAAATCAACCGGCGGAGATCCGCAATGGCATCGTCCCGCAACCGATAGCGCTGCATTTCTCGCCCTTCAGGTGACACCACCACGAGCTCCAAATAACGCTCCGAGGTCGCCATTAATTCGCTCGGCGCCACCGGCACGGTGGTCGTTTCCAGGTTTTGGGCGGCGTTCGTATTTTGATCGAGAAGCGCCTGCGGCAATTGCGGCGGCGCAAACACCAGCCGCGGCACCTGCGGCGTGGTATCGATGCGGATGTTGATCGATTGAATGCCTGGGTTCTTCACTTCGATGCCGCCAGTCACCACGCCGTTGTTGTCATCGACGACCGTCACCGTGATCGGAATCGGGGCGGACGAATGCAGCGGATCGGGCGGACCGGTGTAATTGTGCGTAATGCTGAACGACCCCGTGGTGTCGTTCGACGCGTCGCCGCTGACGCGCGTCGAGCCGACCACGGTCGTCGACGCCAACTTCGGCGTGTTCTGCGGATTGGGCGGGTGACCTAGCGTTTCCGCCTCCGTGGTGGAGAACGTCGGATTCTTGAGCGAGATCGTGAACTGTTGAATCGTGCCGTTGCCCCAATCGACTTTGAACGTGTACAGCTGGCCGGCGGGCTGGCTGACATCCTGATGCGTTACCAGCCGCAGTACGGCCGTACTGTCGCTTCCGAAGTTGGTCACGCTAAGCATCTGATTGACGCCCGGGCCGGTGACCGTGATGACGATCGGAACGTTGCCGCTATGTGGCGCGGCGTAGTCGTGGATGGCATCGACCGTGCCGTCGCCCCAGTCGATCACGCGTGTGAACGATTCGTGATTGATATCCGTGATGTTCGTCTGACCCGGCAGCGGTTGGTTCTGGTTGCTCGGGTTATCGAAGCCAGGATCGTGGTACGAACCTTGGATCGTCGTGTCGCCCTTGATGTTTACGTCTGTCCCGGTGAATGGCTTTGAGCCGACAAAATTAAACGCGGGGTCTACGTTCGTGACGGTGACGGTGAAGGTCTTTTCGACGTAATCGACGCCTGCGGTGCCGTTTGAAAACGCCGCAGCGTCGGAGAATGCCGTCATGTCATCGTCTGCCACGCGAACGCGCACTGTGTACGTGCCGTCGTCTGCGTACACGTGGGCGCTGTCGAAGCTGGCCGCCGTCGGAATACCAACGCTACCCACGGTGTCGATCGTCGCGTTATCCGTGGAGGCCGCCGTGCCATCGCCCCAATCGATGAAATAGCGAAAGACTTCGACGCTGCCGCCCGGCTGTAGCGGGTTGTTCGGGTTGTTGAAGCCCGGATCGGTGAGCGAGCCGATGTTTACCAGCACCAAATTATCGCTCTCGTGAAGCGACTGGTTGCCGCCTTGGTCGCCGACTGTGGTCAGCGTCGGGGCGACGTTGTCGACTTTGATTTGGAAGGTTCGCGTGACGAACGACGCCATGTCGTCGTCCTTGATCGTCACCGAAACCGTATAAGTGCCGTTGTCTGCGTAGGTGTGCGATGCGCCGGGGAAGGTCGCCGTCGTCGGCCCCGCAAACGGTTGGGCCTGGAACTCGGCGAGCGAGAGCGCTTCGGTCGCGGTGCCGTCGCCCCAGTTGATCGACATCGCGGAGAGCGTCTCTGCGACCTGGCCGCCGTTCGATGGGTCTTGCGTATTGAGCGGATTGTCAAATCCGGGATCCGTCACGCCGACGCCGAGGCTATTGAGCGTGAACGTGCTGCCTTCGTTAACTTCCAGCCCATTCGTACCGGTAAGCGTGGGCTCCACGTTATCGACATGCACCTTGAACGTGGTCGTGCCGACGCCGCCATTGTCATCGTGGACCGTCACGGTGACCGTGTAGTCGCCGTTGTCTGCATAGATATGAGTGCCCGTAATCGTGCCCGTCGAAGGCGTGCCCGGACCGCCGTCGGTATCCGCGATGGCCGCGCCGGTGACCGCATCGCGGCCATCGCCCCAGTTGATGTCGTACGTGAACGACTCGGCCTTCGGATCGCCCACGGCAGGCGGAGCAAACGGGTTATCGTTGTGGGGATTATCGAATCCGGCATCCGCAAACGTGGCGAGATTCGTGAACGATATCCCGCCGCCTTCGAGGATCGATTGGTTGCCGTTCGGTGCGCTAACGACCGGGTTCTTATTGGCGACCGTCACGAAGAACGAACTGCTTCCCATGCCGCCATTGTCGTCGTGCACGGTGATCGTCACCTTGTATACACCGTCGTCTGCATAGGTGTGGCTGCCAGCGATCGCTGCGCTGGAAGGAACGCCGGGCGAGCCATTGGTATCGGTGATGCCCATTCCCGTGATCGCATCCCGGCCATCACCCCAATCGACGTCGTAAGTAAACGACTCGTTTTTCGGGTCGGTGATGTTCGGTGGTACCGCCGGGTTAGGATTCGCGGGATTGTCGAACCCCGGATCCGTGAAGGTGGCCAGGTTGTTAAACGAAACCGTGTCGCCTTCCGAAATCGATTGATCGCCGTGCGGTGTAATAACCGTCGGGTTGACGTTGTTCACGTGCACGCTGAATGAACCCGTGCTGCTGCCGCCGTTGTCGTCGTGCACCGTGATGGTGACGGTGTAATCGCCGTCGTCTGCATACGTGTGGCTGCCGCCGATCGTGCCACTCGACGGCGTGCCGGGACTGCCGTTCGTATCGGCGACGCTCATTCCCGTGATCGCATCTCGCCCATCGCCCCAATTGATGTCGTAAGTGAACAACTCATGGAGCGGATCGGTAATCGTAGGTGGAGATGCCGGATTTGGATTCGCGGGGTTATCAAAACCCGGGTCCGTAAACGTCGCCAGATCGTTGAACGAAACGGTGCCCCCTTCAGAAACCGTCTGATTGCCGTGCTGGATAGTGAGCAGCGGATTTTGATTGGCGACGACCACCTGGAACGAAGCCGTCCCCACTCCGCCGTTGTCATCGTGCACGGTCACTGTCACGGTGTACGTGCCGTCGTCTGCGTAGGTGTGATTCGCGGCAATTGTTCCGCTTGAAGGAACTCCCGGGCCGCCGTCTACGTCCGAGGCCGTCATCCCCGTAACCGGATCGCGTCCGTCGCCCCAATTGATGTCGTACGTGAACGACTCGTGAAGCGGATCGGTGATATTCGGCAGCACAGCCGGGTTGGGATTTGCCGGATTATCGAAGCCAGCGTCGGTGAATTTCGCTAAATCGGCGAACGAAACGGCGCCGCCCTCTACGATCGACTGATCGCCGTGAGTGATCGTCACCGCCGGATTCTTATTCGCCACGGTCACGCTGAACGACGCGGTTCCGACACCGCCGTTGTCGTCATGCACGGTGACTGTCACGGTGTACGTGCCATCATCCGCGTACGTGTGGCTGCCACCAATCGTGCCGCTTGAGGGCGTTCCTGGGCCGCCGTTGGTATCCGACACGGCCATGGCCGTCACCGCGCCCGTTCCGTCGCCCCAATTGACGTCGTAGATAAACGACTCATGCCGTGGATCGCTAATATTTGGCGGTACCGCTGGGTTTGGATTCGCCGGATTGTCGAAACCCGCATCCGTGAACGTGGCCAGATTATTGAACGAGACGGCGTCGCCCTCAGAGATTGATTGATTCCCGTTCGGCGCGGTGACAACCGGATTCTTATTCGCCACGGTTACGTTGAACGATGC
>DATBAY010000337.1:0-7628 GCA_036271295.1 Lacipirellulaceae bacterium
CGGTCGGAGCGGCCGGTGTAGGACGCTTCATCATGCGTAATCCCGGCACGCCTGGTTACGTCCGTTCGTATGATTTCAACACCGCGTCAGGGGCCGGCGCTTCCGCTCGCCTTGCCAATGGCACAACTTTGGGTGTCGGCATCGTCGAATTCCACTCCAATGGCGCGCTTGGTACACGCCCAATTCAAGTTGGCCGCAACCTCATCATTAACAACGGCCTGGTGTCGTCCGGCACAGGCGCCGGCGGCATCCGCTCCTCCAGATTACAACTCGTGCTAGACTCCGCACCCTCCGTCGATGGCGGCGGTGTACCGCAAAACCTCGGCTTGTTCGACACCGACTTCGATCAAACCGATATCGATCCAGTGACCACGAACCCCATCGTTGGCAACGATACCACCGGCACCGGCGACCTCGGCGATTTCTTCTCCAATGCAGATGCCAGTGCCGTCTACGCACAGGACTCTATCGTTTCCGCCACGTTTGGTGGTTCAACCTACAATTGGAAAATCAGCTACACCGGCAACATCACCTGGGCCGACGCGAACGCCGGCACCGTCGCCTCAATCTCCGGCACCGGCGGCGCAGATGTCGTGCTTATGGGCCTCAGCTCCATCATCGTGCCGCAGGGCGTCGCCGGCGATTATAACGGCAACGGCGTCGTCGATATGGCCGACTACGTCCTCTGGCGAAACGGCGGCCCGCTCCAGAATGAAGTCAACTCCGTTGGCACCGTTGACGCCTCCGACTACACCGCTTGGCGTGCGCGATTTGGAAACACCTCGGGTGCCGGTACCGCGCTGGGCTCCGCCCAGGTGCCCGAACCAGCTTTGATATCGCTTGCAATCTTCGGTCTTGCCGGTATAGCGCTTTTGCGACGCGAACGTTAGCCACAAATCTTGAATGATTACCACCCAACATGCGGCAGTCAGTGGCAATGCTGACTGTCGCTTTTTTTGTCATCCGAATATCTGACGATTAGAGTAGTCCCAATGCGCCGGCACTTCTCTATCATCCTGGCATTGCTCGCCTCTAGCGCCCTGCCCCAATTCCTCCTGGCGGCAAACGAGCCTGATGGTTGGCAAGAAGCCCCGAAGATCCTGTCACGCATTCGCGCACCGAAATTCCCCGCCCGCGACTTCAACATCTCTCATTACGGTGCCACTCCTGATGGCAAATCCGACTGCAAACCCGCCTTCGACAAAGCTATCGCCGAATGCAACGCCGCTGCCGGCGGCCGAGTCATCGTCCCTGCGGGCGAGTGGTTCATCCGTGGCCCCATCCACTTAAAAACCGGCGTCAATCTCTACCTCGAATCCGGAGCCACAGTCCGATTCAGCGCCGACCCGACGGATTACCTGCCGCTCGTCCGCACGCGATTCGAAGGCAATGAGTTGCTGAACTTCTCACCGTTCATCTACGCCATCGACGAGCACGATATCGCCATCACCGGCTCCGGCACGTTCGACGGCCAGGCCGCCAAAGACGCCTGGTGGAACTGGAAATCCTCCAGCAGCCGCGACCGCCAAGCGTTGCAAAAAATGAGCGACGACAACACGCCACTCGACGAAAGGAAGTTCGGCGCCGATCACCAGCTCCGCCCCAGTTTTGTGCAGTTTTACCACTGCAATAACGTGCTGATCGAAGGCGCTACTTTCACCAACTCGCCGATGTGGCTCCTCCACCCCCTGCTCTGCCAGAACGTAACCATCAGCGGCGTAACGTTGGATAGCCACGGCCCCAACAACGACGGCTGCGATCCCGAATCATGCCGCGACGTCCTCATCGAAAAATGCACGTTTAATACGGGCGACGATTGCATCGCCATCAAATCCGGCCGCGGCCGCGATGGCCGCCGGTCCGCCACTCCCAGCGAAAACATCATCATCCGCAATTGCGAAATGAAAGATGGTCACGGCGGAGTTGTCCTCGGCAGCGAAATGAGCGGCGGCATCCGCAACGTATTCGTCGAAGACTGCAAAATGGGCAGCCCCAACCTCGTCCGCGCGATCCGCCTCAAATCAAACTCCTCCCGCGGCGGCTTCTTGGAAAACCTCTTCGTCCGCAATATCACCGTCGATCAGGTAAAAGAAGCCGTCGTCCGCATCAACTTGCAGTACGAAAAAGACCGCGGAAAGTTTTTCCCGAAAGTCAGCAATATCCACCTCGCAAACATCACTTCCGAAAAATGCAAACGCCCGTTTTATTTTGTCGGCCTGCCCGAATCCACAATCGCCAACGTCATCATCCAAGATTGCACGTTTCGAGACGCCGCTTCGCCAAGTGTATTTCAACACGTCGAGACGGTAGAATTGCGGAACTTCCAACTGCTGCCTCGCGACGGACTGGATAACGACTAACGGGAAGCCGCACTGATACGGCACAGCCATGCCCGATGCCTCGCCACAACCCACCGGCTCTTATCGCTGGACCATTTGCGCGCTGCTGTTCTTTGCCACGACCGTCAACTATGTCGACCGCGCCGTCCTCGGCGTGCTCGAACCCGAGCTCCGCACCGCGATCGGCTGGACCGGTACGCAATACGGATCGATCAATGCCGCGTTCAACGTCGCGTACGCGATCGGCTCGCTCGGCGCTGGTTGGATGATGGATACTCTGGGCGTCCGCCTGGGCTTCGCCATCTCTCTCATCGTCTGGTCGCTTTCCGCCGCCTCGCACGCCTTCGCGCGTAACGTGACCCAATTCGCACTCGCCCGCATCGCCCTCGGCATCGGCGAATCGGGCAACTTTCCCGCCTCCATCAAGACCGTCGCCGATTGGTTCCCCAAAAAAGAGCGGGCGTTCGCCACAGGCATTTTCAACGCCGGTTCGAATATGGGCGCGATCCTCGCGCCAGCCATCGTTCCCGCGCTCGCGCTTTATTGGGGCTGGCAATCGGCCTTCGTCGCCACGGGCATCGCAGGGATTATCTGGGTATTCTTCTGGTGGCCCATCTATCGCCACCCCGAAAATCATCCGCGCGTCTCGCCCGCAGAGCTCGCTTACATCCGCAGCGACCCACAAGAGAAGATCGAAAAACTGCGCTGGCGCGACCTCTTCCCCTTCCGCCAAACATGGGCCTTTTCCATCGCCAAACTTCTTACCGACCCTGTCTGGTGGTTCTACCTGTTCTGGTTTTCGCCGTTCATGAAGGACAACTTCAACGTCGATATCAAGTCGATTGGTCTCCCGATGGTGACCGTCTATGCAATGGCAACCGTCGGCTCGATTTTCGGCGGTTGGCTCAGCTCGAAGTTGCTCGAGCGCGGCTGGTCGACTAACGCCGCTCGCAAAACGACGATGCTGATTTGTGCGATCAGCGTCACCCCCGTCGCGCTCGCCCCCCGCGTTGATCACCTTTGGATCGCCGTCGCACTCGTTGGCTTAGCCGCCGCAGCGCACCAGGCATTCTCCGCCAATCTCTACACGCTCGCATCCGACATCTTCCCCCGAAAAGCGATCGGCAGCGTCGTCGGCATCGGCACCTTCGCCGGCGCCATGTGCAGCGCCGTCCTCCAGATCATCATTGGCACGCTCAAAGATTCCACCGGCGGCTACAACGCCATTTTCATTTTCGCCGGCTCCGCCTACCTCCTCGCGCTCCTCATCTTTCATCTCATGGTGCCCCGCCTCGAACCGGTCGACGTCTAAAGCGCCACCCAACTTCTTCACTCCGACCCGCCCACCCGCGCTGTCCACGCATGCGGTTTAGCTAAACGCGCGATCCAAAAAAGCCGCGAATCAATAGATTTCGTCGGATCATAACCATGTCGACGTGCAGCCTGTGGCACATTCTTCCTGTATTTCCTGATGGCTCGAAACGATAAGATTCGTACTCCACTCTGCCGTCAATCCGAGAGTCCCAGCATGACCGTTCTCTTCACCCCCTTCCGCGTCGGCAACCTCGAACTCCGCAACCGAATCGTCATCGCCCCCATGTGCCAATACTCCGCCGACAATGGCAGCGCGACCGATTGGCACACCATCCACCTCGGTCATCTCGCCCTCTCGGGCGCCGCCCTCCTCACGATCGAAGCCACCGCCGTCACGCCCGAAGGCCGCATCAGCCCGCAAGACCTTGGCCTCTGGTCCAACGAAAACGAAGCTGCCCTCGCGCGGGTCCTTAAATCCGTCCGCCGCTACTCCGATATTCCCATCGCCATCCAACTCGCGCACGCCGGCCGCAAAGCCTCCACGCCCGTGCCCTGGGAACGTGGCAAGCAGATTCCTCCCAACGAAGCCAACGGCTGGCAAACCGTCGCGCCCTCCGCGATTCCTTTCGCCGAAGGCGAGAACCCACCGCGCGCCCTCAACAACAACGATCTTCAGAATCTACGCAACGCCTTCGCCGAATCCACCGAACGCGCCGCCCGCTTGGGCCTCGACGCCGTTCAAATACACTGTGCCCACGGCTATCTCCTGCACGAATTCCTCTCCCCGTTAAGCAACCAGCGCAACGATGAGTTCGGCGGCTCACTCGAAAACCGCATGCGCTTCCCGCTCGAAGTCTTCGACGCCGTCCGCGCCGCATTTCCCGCCGATCGCCCCGTGAGCGTCCGTGTCTCCGCCACCGATTGGGCCAACGGCGGCTGGGACCTCACCCAAACCGTCGCCTTCGCCAAAGCGCTCGAAGCTCACGGGTGCAGCGCCATCAACGTCTCCAGCGGCGGCCTCACGCCTGCACAAAAAATCCCCGTCGGACCCAATTACCAAGTGCCTCTCGCCCGCGCCATCAAACAAGCGACCAGCCTTCCCACCATCGCCGTCGGCCTGATCACCGACTTCGAACAAGCCGAAGCTATCGTCGGCACCGGCGATGCCGATTTCGTCGCCCTCGCACGCGCCATCCTCTACAACCCACGCTGGCCCTGGCACGCCGCCGCGCACCTGGGAGCTACCGTAAAAGCCCCCAACCAATACCTCCGCTGCCAACCCGCCCCCTACCGCAACCTCTTCGGAACCTGAACGCGTCTCAAAAGTTGCTACACAAAGTTTTCGACTGTCCCGCATCCGCGCTCCGCATCCCTACGGGATGCCGGCTATCAGCCGCTGGTTGAGGAGCGCAAGCGACGACACCACCGGAACCGAATTAAAGTAGGTCAGGCTTTAAGCCTGACACTCCAAGCACGCGCCCGAACCGTGCCGACACTTCAGCCACGACAAGGCGAGTGATAGATGGCCAAAAATAATTACTATACAATTGTATAAACGTGCTATATTCATCGCACGCGACATATAATGGCGTTCGCTGTTTGACATCTTAGCTGCGCCTAGCCAGAACATGCGCAACCCGCCTGGCACGCTTAAACCGCGCGTCACGCACGCAGCGCGTCCCTGTTTGGTCCCCCCCTCGACGGGGAGAGTTAGGGAGCGGTGTCCCTCCGCGTGCAGGTGCATCAGTTTTCGTCCCACCCAAACGCATATCGCGCCCAGAATTCGCGAAATCCTCGAGATCTACGATTTTTGTCCCCAAAAATCGACGTACCGCGCATTCGGCAAATTACATCGCCAAGCCAGCAAACGACTTGCAGCAATTACGCGAAAACTCCGCAGGACAAAAATCAAGATTCGCCGAAATTCGCAATCTTTTTGGCCGAGCTGCAGAAAGGCAAGCGCCAAAAAGATCGCTACCGCCGCATACTCAAACCGGTCCCGACAAAGTAGTCCGGCGTCGCACTATTGAGGCCCACGCCGTACTCACCGTCCCACTGCAAATTGTTCGATAGGAGCAAAATCAGTCCACCTTCGAACACCTGCTGGGTTTGAAAAGTATCGGCTTCGTGCGGCGTCGTAATGTGCCACTGAACGTACGCAGACAGCTGCTCATTGAGCTTTCGCTGCACGCCGGCTGCTTCCGAAATCGCCAGAAACTCCCGGTCGGTCACGTCATCCGCGAAATCAGATAGTTCGGTGACCGCATCGAACGTGAGTTGTTTCGTGAGCTCCCATTCGTAAATGTATTCCACCTCGGGCAAGAATTTGTGGGTAGTGAACGCCTCCGAACCCGTAGGCACCGTCGCGTCAACAACCAACCCCGTCTTCGGCAACCAGTGGTCCTGATCCGTCAGCGCAATCTTGAACCCCACGCTCATATCCTGGCTGCCGACGTCCGTGTGGCTCGAAACGCCAAACACACGATCCGTATCCTGTTCTTGCGACCACGAGACCCGCAGCTCGAACCAGTTCGCAAGCGCGCCGACGCGCAGCAGCGACTGGGGATAGGTATGCTGGATTTCGCTCGTATTCGCTTCGCGGTCGTACGAGTATTGATACCCGATTTCCAATTCGCAGCGATCGCAACCGACAGCGGAAGGACAGTCGCCAAACCCGGGCCGGTCGGACTCCAGCGGTTTCTCCTTTCCGGAATCATCGCCGGAGGAGTCACTATCCGACTTGGAGCTCGCGCCCCACTCAAACAGCGTCTCCGGCCCACCGCACTTGGCCATCGCCGGCAGCGCACACAACCCCGCCAGCAACACGGAGAGCAGTTTTCCGCGAAACATGGGAATAATCCAAATGGCAGACAGACCCGGCCTCGAAATCGCGCAACACTCTTTACTTCGACGCGGCCCACCAGCCGGGATACGCTAAACAGACATCACCCAGTGGCCCCCAAGCCCGACTATTCCGTATATTCCGTTAGGGGAAACTATTCGGCGCCCAGCCCGTTTACGAGGCAACCGATGACCAACTTACCCCCATCGCCGCTGCCATGCCCGATCATGATCTACGACGGCGACTGCCGCTTTTGTTGCGTCGCCGTCGAGCGCTGGCGTAACGCAACCGGAGCGGCCATCACCTATGTCCCCTATCAGGAATTGAAAGAACAAATCGCGGGGCTAAGCGACAAAGATTTCCGTAAAGCGGTGCACTATGTCGACGCGCACGGCCACGTTCACCTCGCCGCCGAAGCGGTATTTCAAGCAATGGCGAATTGCGGGCGCAAGCGCTGGCTGCTCGGCCTGTACAAACACGTGCCGCCGTTCGCCTTCGCGGCGGAATTCAGCTACCGATTAATCGCTGCGAACCGATCCCTGCTCTCCAGCATACTTGCCTTCTGGCGCGGAAAAGATTTAAGGCCCCCAACCTACGTCATATCCACTGCAATCTATATCCGATTGATGGGACTCGTGTACCTCATCGCCTTCGCTTCTCTCTGGACACAAATCGATGGGCTCATCGGCGACCACGGAATTTTGCCCGCCAGCGATTTTCTCACCGCGGCCAACGACTGCTGCGCACAACAAGTTCCGCCTACTTCGTCCGTTTGGAATTTCCCCACGCTCGCCTGGTTAAGCCCGCACGATGGATACCTCAACGCGCTTTGCGCAAGTGGAATCATTACGTCGGTCCTCTTGATGACGGGCATCCTGCCGATTTTGGCCTTAGTAATCCTTTGGATTCTCTATCTCTCGCTACTTGTCGTCGGGCAGGATTTTCTGAGTTTTCAATGGGACATCCTTCTCCTAGAAGCCGGCTTCGTGTCGATCTTCCTCGCGCCCGTTGCATTTCGTTCGAAGTTCCTTCGCGATCGGCACCCGCCGCGCGTTGCGGTCTGGTTAGTTTGGTGGCTCGTCTTTCGGCTGATGTTCGAATCCGGCGCCGTAAAGCTCTCGTGGAGCAATTGG
>DATBAY010000338.1:0-8470 GCA_036271295.1 Lacipirellulaceae bacterium
AGCCATGCGAGGCTAAGAATTCGAGGCAGGCATTGGCATCTTGCGGCGGCATGATGCGATATTCGAATCGCAAGATGCTAGGTTTCACTCGTTCAAAATTGATGGAACGAATGATGGGCCAATCGTACCCCTCGGCGTCAATCTGCAAGATGTCGACCTGGCTCAACCCGGCCGTTTGCAGGGCGCTCTCGACCGTGTGGCATATAACTTGTTGCGACACGATTTCCGTCTCGGCGATATCGTGCTTCAGCAAGTGATTACGGTCGAACGATGCGGCCATCGAAGCCTCGCCGCGTTTGAAGTACAAATCGCGAACGCCGGCTTCTTCGGCAATCGCGGCTTCGAGCAGCGTGACGTTCGGCTGATGGCGGTAAGTGTTCTTCAAGCGAGCGAACGCGGCGGCCTGCGGCTCAACAAGGATGCCACGGAGCTTGTGTGCGACGATAATCTCGCGCAGATCGTCTTCCCCGACGCCGTCGAATGCGCCAATCTGCAAAAATGTTAGTTTTGGGTTCCGCAGCAGCTCATGGGAGACCACAAACGGCAGGCAGCTTCGAACGGCCAAGAAAGGTTTGCTGACGATGATCGGCGGCGCGTAGCACCGTTGAATGCCGAGTTTTCTAAACAGTTGGTTGCGGCGGTGGCGACGGACATCTGAGCTTAACCACGCGGGTGTTAGCCGACGCCGGGCTTCGCGGAATGTTCGTCGGCGTGATGCAAGCGGAGGCTCGACCGGCAACGGCGTGGCCAGTTGGATGTCTGAATCTGTGGAAGTTTTATCTTCCGCTGGTTGCGTCGCTGTTTTCGAAACTGCAAATTGTTCTCGATCGGCTGCGCGCCAATCGCGACCCCGCTGAAGTTGCCAGAGGTAGGCCTGCTTCAACCAGGATACGTAAGCCACCAGCATGCAAATTTGCAGGCCGGCCATTCCGTCCAGGAAACCAAGGCGACCGATGTAGCCTTGCAAAAAGCGAACTGGGAAACGAAACAGCAGTTGCAGCAGCTTCGGTTGGCGGCCTTGCGCTTGCCAAACTCGGGCCTGGACGCTCGCGTAGCGTTCAACTTTCGGCAAGTACTGCGAGTACGAATTGCAGCTGTAGTGAATGAGCGGTTCGTGAAGGCGGCCGACCGGGTGATCGGGCATTCTAACTTCGGCGTGATCGGTCGGGCCGACGTACCGGCCGACGTCTCTCTTGAACAGGCGTAACAAGCTATCGTTCTTCCAGGGCCCATAATAAATGGGATGGCCCATGAAATGGTTCAGACGGTGAATCCAATAGCCGTCGCAGCTTGGCCCGGACAGCACGGTGCGAATTTCGGCGGCGAGGGCGGGTGAGATCCGTTCGTCCGCGTCGAGAATCAGCACCCATTCTTGCGCGGCTTGTGGGATGGCCCAGTTCTTGAAGTCGCCAGACGTGCCATATTCGCGCTCAATGATCCGGCAGCCCAGCTCAAGTGCGATTTTGAGCGTGCCGTCGGTCGAACCGGAATCCGCGACGAGCACTTCATCGGCGACTTGCAGCGCGCTCACGACGCACGGGCTGATATTATCGCGCTCGTTTTTACAGGGGATGATGACAGTGAGCTTGGCGGCCATGGCGGGCGGAGTTTAGGGCGGCCATAGCTAGCAAGTCCAGAGCAATCGTCACCGCTGGAATGAGGCCTTTCGCAGGCCCCAATGGTACGTTCAGTATTCCACATCCACCCAGCGGCGCTCTCTCGAGCTTTTGAGAACCGCATCGCAGATCGCGATTTCATTGTGGCCGTCCAGGAACGTGGAAAAATCGCCGCCCGGTCGGGTGCCGGCGATGAAACCGTATACATTGCGGAAGAGGTTTTTCGGCCCGTCTGGGTAGCCTTCGTTGTGGCCACCGGGGTAGTGGGCGTACTCCCGAGCGGCTGGGTGGAGCAGGCTGGGGTCTTTGAGGACGACCTGATTCGGCGCGTCGCGGCGGCCGACCCACATTTCATTTGGTCGCTCCTGATCCCACGCGAGCGCACATTTACTGCCGTCGATTTCGAAGTAAAGGCGATTCTTGCGACCGGCGGCGCATTGGTTGACGGTCAGCGAGCCGTGCGCGCCGGAATCGAATTCAATGAGGATCGAGCCGTAGTCTTCGGTGTTAATCGCAACGTCTTCAAGGTCTTCCGGCCGGAGGACTTTGCCGGCGTACGTTTCGACTTCCACTTTCGGCCGCTTGCGCTTGGGGTGGATCGTGACGAGATCGGCCATTACGCGGACGATTTTGAGGCCGGTGATGAACTGCACGAGATCGCACCAATGGCTGCCGACATCTGCGACGGCGCGCGACTCGCCGCTCAGCTCCGGAACCAACCGCCAATTCCAATCGTTCTCGAGCAGCAGCCAATCTTGCAGATACGAACCATGCACTGCGTAAATGCGGCCAAGATCGCGGGCTGCGGTGCACATTTGATGCGCATGCTGGACGAGCGGCATGTAGCGATAGTTGAAGTTGATCGCGTTGATAACGCCAGCTTCTTTCGCGAGTCGCACGAGCTCGCGCGACTCCGTCGAGGTCATCGCCAGCGGTTTTTCGGACACCACGTGCTTCTTAGCGGCAAGGATTTCTTTATTGATCGCAAAGTGCAGATGATTGGGCGTGCAGTTGTGCACGACTTGAATTTCGGGGTCGGCCAGCAGCGCTTTGTAGTCGCCGTAGGCTTTGGGGATCGAAAGCTGCTTGGCCTTTGCTTGCGCGAGATCGTCGCCGCGTTCGGCGACGGCCGCCACTTCGACAAACCCTAGCCGCCGAATTGCCTCGACGTGGGCCGGGCCGATGAAGCCGGTACCGATGATGCCTGCTTTGATGGTCATTGCTGAATTCGCCTGATGAGACACGAAGAATTTTGTCCGCAGATGTCGCAGATTATCGCAGATGGAAGAAAATGTTCAATTCATCTGCGTAAATCTGCGACATCCGCGGACAAATGACTTGCGCTGATTTCGTCAGTCTCTTAACCCCGTTGGCAGGCCATCGATACTGACAACGTTCTTCTCACGGCGGTAGTCTTTGAGGCCTTCATCGCCTTTTTTACGGGCCCACTGGATCAACTCTTCCCGCTGCTGCTGGAATTCGTACCGCGGTACGGCCATGCCACAAGAGGTTTGCGCGGAATCGATCGTGGCTAGGATGATGTGCCGCTCGCCGGGAATTTCACCGAAATGAGCGTGCAGCTCGCGTCCGAGCGGGGTATCGAGCTGGATTATCTCGCCACGGCCGTAGAGCCGCAGGATCCACGGTTTTCCGGCGAAGGCGCAAAACATGATGGTGATGCGACCATCGGCCGCGAGATGAGCGGCCGTTTCGTTGCCGCTGCCGGTGAGATCGAGGTAGCAGACAGTGTGCTCGTCGAGACAGCGGAAAGTATCAATGCCCTTGGGTGAGAGATTGATACGGCTTGCGGGAGCAGCCGTCGCTGTGAAGAACATCTGCTGCTGGGCGATGAACGCCTGCAGTTCGGGCGTGATTTCGGTGTAGAGTTTGCCCATCAGTGTCGCTTCAATCAGATAGGGTGCCTGGGGCAACGCCCCAGCTAAGCTCCGTCAAGGCAATGCGGCGGAATCGGGTCAACAGGCAAATGCTGGTTTGGTCGACCTAGATAATGCCCCGCGCTCGACCATTCCCAATCTTCTTGTAGAACGACAAGTCCTTTGCGGACTGGGTTCAGGTGGACATACTCCATCATCTCGATGAGCGTTGCACCATTGTCAATGTTCCGATCATATCCACCGCCAAGCTGCCAAAAATGCGTCTCGATTCGGGGACCTCGGCGTCGTGTTAAGCGAATGAGCCAATCTGGTCGATGTTCTCGCAACCACGCCAGCGCTATTTTGCTTGTTGGATACTTGATCGCTTTGCGAATTTCCGCGATATCGTACTTCGGACGTCGTGGGTGCACGATCAAATGCACGTGATCGGGCATGAAGACGTAAGCCCAAAGATCGAAGTCAAATTCGCGGCGAGCCTGATTAAGTGCGCCGCAAAGCCACTCGCATGTCCGAGGTGACTTCAACAAAGCCAATCGTTGGTAGCAACAGAACGTCAGTTCATGAGCTAGGCCAGCGATATTGTAGTTTCGTCGATGGATGATGCGGGTCGACATTGCGACTCCTCAGTACATCACTGGGGCGTTGCCCCAGGCACCCAAAATCGGTTAACTATTCGACCTTCTCAACCTTCGCCCATTTGCCTTCATCGATGGATTTCTCAACGGCATCGAGCACGGCGACGCATTGGGCACCGTCGCGGAAATCGGCCATGATTGTTTTCTTGCCGCCGATCGCGCCCATCAGCTCATAGACAGCGTGGACGAAAGTATGTTCGTACCCGAGCACGTGGCCTGGTGGCCACCAGGCGCCGACGTACGGGTGGACACCTTCAGTCGCCATGATCGACTTGAAGCCTTGCCGGCCGGCGGGGTCGGCGCAGTTGTAGAACTGCAGCACGTTCATTTCTTCGAAGTTGAACACCAGCGAGCCTTTGCTGCCGTTGATCTCGAAGCGGTTGTAGTTCTTGCGGCCGGGGGCCAAGCGCGTCGCTTCAAAGGAGCCGAGCGCGCCGTTTGAAAACTTCGCCAGGAAGAGCGTCGCATCGTCGACGGTGACTTTCTCCGTGCCTTCGCCGGCTGTCGCGGTCAGGCCGGCTGAGCGGCCTTCTGCCGGACGTTCGGTAATGAACGTCTTCTTCATACCGACGACTTCGTCGATATCGCCTGCCAGAAATCTCGCCATGTCGACGTGATGCGCATTGAGGTCGCCATTCGCGCCGGAGCCGGCCGCGTCTTTGCGCAACCGCCAGTTCATTGGGAACTTCGGATCGTTCAGCCAATCTTGCAGGTAGGTCGCGCGGAAGTGGCGGATCTCGCCGATTTCGCCAGCCGCGATCATTTGCTTGGCGAGCGCAATGGCGGGCACGACCCGGTAATTGAAATTGACCATGTGCACGACTTTGGCTTTGCGGGCCGCGTCGAGCATTTCGCGTGCGTCCTTCAAATTGAACGCGAGCGGCTTTTCGCAGAAGACGTGCTTGCCGGCCTTGGCGGCGGCGACGGCCATGTCGTGATGCAAACTGCCGGGCGTCGCGATATCGACGACGTCGATATCCTTGCGTTCACATACTTTGTGCCAATCGCTCTCGTGGCTTTCCCAGCCGAAACGCTTCGCGAACTCGGCGGTCTCATCGGCATGGCGGCCGCAAATCGCTTTCATGACTGGCGCCGGATCGGGATCGAAAAACTTGCCCACCTTCAGGTAGGCGTTCGAATGGGCCTTGCCCATGAACTTGGTGCCGATGAGGGCCACGTTGACCGACTTTGCCGCCATGATCGTTCCTTTACTCCGGATTCGCAGTGGGTGCCGTCCGTACAGCGTACCGGCAGGCTTTGCGGCGTCGCAAGTAGCTAGGCTTTGCGCACGGCGGGCCTTATACTCGACGGAGACTATGGCAACTTACGCGACAGACCCCGTTTCGAATCCATCTGCTGGTGCGTGGCAAGCGGCATCGGCCGACAAGCCGAAGAGCGGGCGACTCCTGTCGCTCGACGTGTTTCGCGGCGCTACGATTCTCGCGATGATCCTGGTGAACAACCCGGGCGAGTGGGGCGAGAAGCATCAATACTGGCCGCTCGATCACGCGGCTTGGCACGGTTGGACGCCGACCGATCTCATTTTTCCGTTCTTCTTATTCATTGTGGGAACGGCGCTGGCGTATTCGCTGCGGAAGTATCGTGACGGCGCGAATATCGCGCCGGCCGTATATTGGCGGATCATTCGCCGCACGGCACTACTGATTTTTCTTGGGTGGATGCCGAGCCTGCTGTTAAAGACGATCCATGCGGCTCATGGTCAAACGGTCGACTTGAGCGATCTCCGAATCTTTGGCGTACTCGTGCGGATTGCGCTCGTGTATTTCTGCGCGTCGCTCATTGTGCTTCATGTGCCGCTGCGCGCGCAGGTTGCGCTGGCGGTGATCATCTTGCTCGGCTACTGGGCTACGCTGGCTTTTTTGCCTGATCCACACGACTATTGGAAGAACCTTTCGAACGACCACAACGTGACGGTCGTCGTCGACCGGGCGCTCGTGGGCGACAAGCACATGTACCACGGCGACCCGCCGACAGAGCCTGAAGGCTTTCTGAGTACCTTCCCGGCGATCGTGACGGCGCTCATCGGATACTGGGTCGGCTTGTTTATTCAGCGACGGGGCGTCCATGGCGACACAGTAATAAAGCTGGCGATCTGCGGCTTGTTAATTGCCCTCATAGGGCAAGCGTGGCATTTCGCGTTTCCCATCAACAAGAAGCTGTGGACGAGCAGTTTTGTGCTGTTGACCGGCGGACTCGCGATGACGACGCTGGCCGCGTGTTTGTGGCTGTTCGACATTCGCGGGTGGCGGCGCCTCGCACGGCCGTTTGAAATTGTCGGCGTCAACGCGATCTTCGTGTTTGTCTGCTCGGGTTTGCTTTCGATGGCTCTAACTCGTAACAAGATCGGCGATTTGACGGCCCATGGCTGGCTGTATCAGCATCTCGTGACTTCGTGGATCCACGATCCAAAGATGGCATCGCTTGGGATGGCGATCATCACGGTCGGATTTTGGTGGTTCATGTGCTGGGTGATGGCGCGGCTCGGTTGGTCGATTCGGGTGTAGTCGAACAGGCGGCATTGGCGGACAGTTGCGATATTAACCGCCCGGCCATTGGCCGGCGGCTAATTATGAAAGTAGCCGATGGCCAGCAAGCGGATTGCCGACGTTGAATTCGAACCGCCGAAGATCGCCATTCCCGCCGCGATGGCGGCACTCATTGCAGACGCACAGCAGCGGATCGACGATCTCGACAATACGACGCGCATCGAAATACCGGCCTTCGTTCCCAGCAATTTCGAAGCTTCCTACCGCGCATTGGCAGAGATCCAGAAGAGCAATCTGGCCACGGGACGCCGGTTCATCGAATGGGGGAGTGGTATGGGCGTGGTTGCCTGCCTGGCGTCATCGCTAGGATTTGACGCGGTCGGAATTGAAATTGAACCGAAGCTCGTTACCATCGCACGCAAAATCGCCGACGCCCACCACATCGACGTGCAATTCGCTTGCGGAAGTTTCGTACCGGACGGCGTTAATCCGCGTGTCGACTGGATTGATGGCGTTGCGTGGCTAACCACAACCGGCGTCGACGGCCATGAAGAATTGGAGTTAGATCCCGACGACTTCGATGTCGTGTTCGCTTATCCTTGGCCGGGCGAAGAACAGGTGATCTTCGACCTGTTTGTGAATACCGCAGCCGTCGGATCGCTGCTGCTCACGTATCACGGGATCGACGGGTTGAAACTTCAGCGGAAGATAAAACGGTAGAAAATAACCACAGAGACACAGAGAGAACTGAGAAGAAAAGAAATGAGTTGTTATTAAGCGGACGGCCAGTCTTTTGGCTATCTCGTTCTTCTCCTCTGTGTCCTCTGTGTCTCTGTGGTTAATATGCCTTGATGGGCTATCGAACGCTTCGCGAGTGCACAGATGATCTTGAGCGGAATGGCCACTTGGTGCGCGTTAACGTCGAAGTCGACGCGCGACTCGAGATAGCAGAGATTCAGCGGCGCGTTTGTGCTGCAGGCGGGCCGGCGCTGCTTTTTACGCGCGTGAAAGAGTGTCGGTTTCCGATCGCGAGCAATCTGTTTGGGACGATTGAGCGGGCGCGGTTCATGTTTCGCGATGCGCTGGAGCGGGTGCGGCGATTGGTGGAGTTGAAGATCGACCCAACGGCCGGCTTCCGCCGGCCGTTACGGTATGCGGGCGTGCCGCTCAGTGCGTTGGCGACCGTGCCGAAGTTCGTTCATCGTGGCGAGGTGATGGCGAACGAGACGTCGATATCACAATTACCGCAGCAAGTGAGTTGGCCGGATGACGGCGGGGCGTTCATCACGCTGCCGCAGGTGTACACGGAAGATGTTCGGCAGCCGGGGTGGCGGCATTCGAATTTGGGTATGTACCGTATTCAACTTTCCGGCGGAGCTTACGAGCGCGATTGCGAAATTGGACTGCACTACCAGATTCAGCGTTCGATTGGCGTGCACCACGCGGCAGCGCTTGAAGCGGGACGGCCGTTTCGAGTGAATGTCTTTGTTGGCGGCTCACCGGCGATGATGCTGGCTGCCGTAATGCCGCTGCCCGAAGGAATGAGCGAGCTGACGTTCGCCGGCGCACTCGGCGGACATCGCATTCGCATGGTGCGGCGCGACGGCGGACTGCCCTTGCATGCCGATACCGACTTTTGCATTTGCGGCACGGTGATTCCGGGTAAGCTGCTTCCGGAGGGTCCGTTCGGCGATCACCTGGGTTACTACAGTTTGCAGCACGACTTTCCTGTGCTGCGAGTCGAGCACGTTTATCATCGCCATGGCGCGATTTGGCCGATCACGGTTGTCGGCAGGCCGCCGCAAGAGGACACCGTC
>DATBAY010000339.1:0-7437 GCA_036271295.1 Lacipirellulaceae bacterium
CGGCCAGGTTTTGTCGAACAGCATCGGACAGTTTTCGATACCGACGTTGATGCCTTGGTCTTCCGCGTGACGAATGATGTCGGGCCAAACCCTTTCAAATTGCGCAAGGTTTTCATCCAGCGGCTGAAAGCGATTCGCGCCGATGAAACCGTTCGCGTTCTTGAGGCCGAGCAGCTTCGCCGCATCGATCACCTTACGAAAATGCTTGCGGACAACCTCGGCCTCGTGGGCGTCTTCCGACAGGGCGTTCGCATAATAGCCAAGCGCCGAGATGCTAACGCGATGCTTTTCGCCCATCGCACGGATGTCGTCGGCCTTGGCTTGCGTAATGCCGGTGACATCAATGTGGCATACGCCGCCGAAAGGCCGGTCTTCCTTCGCGCTCGGCCAGCACATGACCTCCACACAGTCGTAGCCTTCGCTGCCGGCGAAGGAGACGACTTCTTCAAAGGGAAGTTCACCGAAAACTGCACTGACAAAACCGAGTTGCATGATTCAAAGCTTCGCGAGTTCCAAAATTTACCGAGACCGATTGCTAAACGGGAATTCCGCACGCCTTTTGAGCGCGCTTCAAAACTTCGGCGGCTTTCTTTCGAGCTTGTGCCGCACCGTCGCTCAGGACTTGGCGAACGTAATCCGGCTTGGCCGCCAGCTCTGCACGGCGGGCACGGGGCTCGGCCCAGAATTTTTCGGCGGCGTCGGCGAGCGCTTTTTTGATGTCGCCGTAGCCAAAACCGCCGCGGCGATAGAGGGCGGCCATCGATTCGCGTTCGGCATCGGTCGCTACTAGCGAGAACAGATCGTAAAGCACATCGCCGGCGGGTTCTTTTGCCTCGTCCATTGGCCGCGAGTCGGTGACGATTCGCATAATTTGCTTACGCTGGACCTTTGCGTCTTCGAACACGGCGAGCGTGTTGTTGTAGCTCTTCGACATCTTCTCGCCGTCGGTGCCGGGCACACGGGCAGATGCGTCGAGCACGTGGGCCTTGGGCATTACGAAGACTTCGCCGAATTGATGGTTGAAGCTGCCGGCCAGATCGCGGCAGACTTCGATGTGCTGCACCTGGTCAGCGCCGACCGGCACCGTGTCGCTATCGTACGCGAGGATGTCGGCTGCTTGGAGAACCGGGTACGTGAAGAGACCGGCATCCGCGGGCAGACCTTTGGCGACTTTGTCCTTATACGCAACGCAACGTTCGAGCAAACCCATCGGAGCACCGGTCAGCAGAATCCAACACAGCTGGCTGATCTCAGCCACATCGGATTGCACGAACAGCGTGGCCTTGCTCGGGTCGAGGCCCAGCGCGAGCAAGTCAAGCGCCATATCAAACGTATATTGGCGAAGTTTGGCGGCATCGCGCACCTGATTGAGCGCGTGCAAGTTCGCAATGAAATAGAAGGCTTGTTCATTGCCCTGCAGTGCAATGTACTGTTGCACGGCGCCAAAGTAATTTCCCCAGTGAATCGTGCCAGTAGGTTGGATGCCGGAAAGAACTTTCATATTACGGATTGCGGATTGCGGATTCAGCGGATTCAGCAGATTTTTCCAATCCGCAATCCGAAATCCGAAATCCGAAATTGAATCCTTATTTTGAAGCGGTGCTCAACGTGCCGACCAGTTCTGCCACGCGACGGACGCGGGCGGTTTCGAGTGCCGCCGGCAACGCATCGAGCACCTCCATAGACGCCCTAGGATTGTAGAAGTTCACCGTGCCGAGTTGAACCGCCGTGGCCCCGGCGACGAAGAATTCCATCACATCGTCGACCGTGGCGATGCCGCCGATGCCAATGAGCGGCGTTTTTACGGCCTGCGACGCCTGGTAGACGGCCCGCAGGGCAATCGGCTTGATCGCCGGACCGCTGAGGCCGCCGAGGACGTTGCCGAGCATCGGTCTGCGTCGACGCCAATCGACCGCCATGCCCAGGCAAGTGTTAATGAGCGAAATAGCGTCTGCCCCGCCGGCCTCGGCACCCTTCGCGATGGCGGCGATGCTTGTCACGTTCGGCGTGAGCTTGGCGATGATCGATGTTTGCGTTGCGCGGCGGCAATCGGCGACCAGTCTTTCGCACGAGCGAGCTTCGGTACCGAAATCGACGCCTCCCGAAACGTTCGGGCATGAAATGTTGAGTTCGATGGCCGCGATGCCCTGCTCTCCTGCGAGCCGGGCCGCCATCTTCACGAACTCTTCGTGCGTGCGACCGGCGATACTGACAATCAAAGGCACGCCAATGGAGGACAGGTACGGCAGATGGTGCGCGACGAATGCTTCGATCCCGTCATTATCAAGACCGATTGAATTGAGCATGCCGGCCGCGGTTTCGATTGTGCGCCAGGGTGCGTTTCCGGTGCGGGGTTCTTGGGTGATCGTTTTGGGGAGAATGCCGCCGAGCCGGCGGAGATCGACCAGGTTCTCCATCTCGCGGGCGTAACCGAACGTGCCAGAAGCGACGAGGATCGGATTGGGCAGCCGTAATCGGCCAAGTTCGACGGATAGGTCCATTGTGGACGGTATTCTCGGCTGCGGCGGAGTGGGTCGCAACGCCTCAAATAAAAAACCGCCAAGTACGCGGAGGTCGCCAAGCACGGCAGATTAGCTGCCGAGCCCAGCGCACGCGGCGCACTTGGCGGTTCGAAACCGCAAATATCGCTAGATGATGCCGCCGTGGGTGCGCATCACCGTCATGTGACTTGGCTGATCTAGGAACCAAATCCGTTCCCATTCATCCAGGAACGATCGCAAGTCTTCGGACGTGAAGATCAGTTCCTGCGCGCGGCGAGCTGGGTCGGCCGAGTACATCGGAATGAGGCAACCGGCACCGGTCGACAGCCAGGCTGCGGCGACGATCGCCAAAAAGATCTTACGCATTCGAACTACTCCTCCCTGAGCATTCATTCCACGTCCCGCGGCCACGATGGGGTAAATCGCGCGCTCGCGCACTCGTCGTGCGCAAGCGCCTGCCACGGGCGGATCCCTCAGTTAAACCGGCGCGTACGCCATCAGTGATTCCAAACCTGTACGTCAAACTCGGCGTAATGCTTTACTCGACGACGAAGCTAACCTGCCGTACCGGGTGGCACGGCGAACGATAAGTTCTTGCGCTTTCGCGCGTCGCAACAATTGGATCGCGGGAGGTTGTTGCGACAGTGAAAAGTGTGCGGTGATAAGCGGGCAAAGATTAGCGAGTGATCTTCGACGCGCCGAGGTCACTTTTAGGTTTCGACGCCAAGGAGGCGAAAACCATAGACCGATGCAATTTGTGAGCGTGCTGAGACTGCTGGGCAGAAACACTGGGCGGCCCGCAAATCGCGTTAACTCGTTGGCTGCGAATGGCTTTCGCCGTCGGGCGAGCCATTGGTTTGCGGATATCCGGCCTCGGCAGCCGCTCGGCGTTCCATTTCGCGAACGCGTTCTTCCATTTCCTTGCCCGGTTTGAACGTTACGACGAATTTCTCGGGGACGAATACTTTGTCGCCCGTGCGAGGATTGCGCGCTTTGCGTGCGGCTCGCCTTTTTACCTCGAAAACGCCGAAATTTCGCAGTTCGATGCGGTGATCTTCAACCAGGGTTTCGACGATGGCATCGAACGTCTTCTGGACGATTTCCTTCGTCTTAAGTTGTGTCAGGCCGATCTCTTCCGAGATGGTTTTGACAATCTCTTTCTTCGTCACGTTGGATCCCCTCTAAGAGGCGGCCAGAGGCGAGAAAAGTGCGCCGCGGGGCGGCGGTTCTCATGTCCCAAGTGTAATTGTGCCAAGCACTAGTGTCAATATAGCGGCACCGTGCGTGGACTCCTCTACGCGTGAGGACTGGCGCGACTTCTCAGATGGCGAACCATTGAGGACCTGTCGGTAAATACTGATTGTCAAAGAACTTAGTGGCCGAAAGTGCCTGAACTGTTGCCTGGTTTACGCTGGTCGAACAACGTAATCCATTGCATTTCAAGGACTTACAAAGCGATCGCGACCCATGTCGAGACAGCTCCGACCCTCGCGGTTTACATCGACGATACAACCGGTAGACTTTAGCCAAGCCGCAAAGTTTAACATCGCAATGCTAGCGGGCAGGCAGCGTCAGATGCGAATGACGGCCTTTTGGGCTTCGATTTCGCCGAGTTGGTAAAGGCGGCCTTTGCCGCTGCCAGGGCACGCCTCGCAGGTAGCCTCCCAGGCCTCAGGGGTCTTAACGCAAGAATCCCAAAACGGCCAAGTCCGGCATTGCCGCGGCCGGACGCTATAGACGGTGCACTTGCGAGTCTTGCCGTCGAGGAACACGCAGTCGTAGTTATCGTGTTCCTTTTCTCTAAGACTTTTGCGAACGCCGATTTCGCGAACGTACCGCTTTTCGAACTCGGCTTCATCCAGCCCGATTTCCTTGGCGATCGCGGCGATCTCTTGCTTGTTCACCCACACGAAACCTGGTGCGCCGGTACAACAGTCGCCGCAACCGGTGCATTTGAATTGAAGGCCGTCTTTGTACCACGGTGTATTTTGTGTTGCCGACATGTGATGCTGAGCTGTTTTTTACCACGAAGACACAAAGAGCACGAAGAAAACACTCGATTCAATATACCATTCGCTTCATGCCGTGCTTCATCAACGGCACATTGAGATTAAGAATAAATCCTAAGCGTATTTTGGCAAGTTTCAAATAGGTAAGAAGCTGTGCTTCGTGGATCGCTACTATCGCCACGCAGCGGCAATTCTACTTGCCGCTGAAAGCTAATTTGACGCTTTGAGAGCTCGTAGCAAAAGCAAGCTTCATAGGCTGATTCGAGAAGGCCCGGCCCGAGCACGCGGTGCACGGATATAGCTGCATCGACACGGCCGTCGCGATCGTTTCCGCTCGATCAGGCACCAGTTCGTGCGTCGGCCGACCCATCTTCGTCCTCTTTGTGCCTTCGTGGTGAAATCTAAACTCTATTACCGAATCGCAATCGCTGCTACTTCTTGAAGTGCGCCAACCGCGCGGTTGATTTCATCCGATGTCGTTGCGAAGCCAGGGCTGAACCGCAACGTTCCGCCGAGCGGCACGGTGCCGAGCGCCTCGTGCATACGCGGGGCACACTGGAAGCCGGCGCGGGTTTGAATGCGGTAGGTCGAATCGAGAATTGCCGCTAGTTCTTGCGGCTCGTAGCCTTCGATCGTGATGCTGACGACGCTCGTCCGCTCGGCCGCGAGCTTGGGACCGTAAATGGTGACGCCGTCGATTTCGCTCAGTTCATCTAGGAGCTGGCGTCCGAGACTGGTGTGGTGCGCGTGGATGGCTTCGATTGTCTGGTCTTTGAGGAACGTCGTGGCGGCAACAAGCCCCGCCAAGCCAACCAGGTTATGGTTACCCGGCTCAAACTTTTGCGGGAGCACATCGGGTTGGCGATCTTCGTCGCTTTGGGTGCCGGTGCCGCCGTAACGTAACGGTTGCACTTCGCTTTCGATGCCGGGCCGAATGAACAGGATGCCCGTCCCGAGCGGTCCGAGTAGACCTTTATGACCGGGCGCGGCGAGCAAATCCGCGTAGCTCGATCGTACGTCGAGCGGAACATGTCCCAGCGATTGAGCAGCATCGACGAGAAATAGCGCGTCCGTGGCGCGAACCAAACGGCCAATTTCTTCGATCGGCTGGATGGCGCCGGTAACGTTCGAAGCATGGTTAACAGCCACGAGCCGCGTATCCGTGCGGATGGCGGCTTTCACATCGTCGGGCGAAACGAAACCCTGAGCGTCGCACGGAACGTAAGTTACTGTCACATCGGCTGTTTCACGGAGCATCCGCAGTGGCCGGAGGACAGAGTTGTGGTCGCAAACGGTCGTCACCACATGGTCGCCGGACCGAACCACGCCGCGGATGGCCATGTTGAGCATGTCGGAGCAATTGAGGCCGAGAATGATGTGCGACGCATCATCAGCGCCGATCAGGTCGGCGACGCCTTGGCGGGCCCGTTCGACGATACGATTCGATTCCTGCGCCTCGCGGTATCCGCTGCGGCCATTCGGAGCGCCAATTTCGCGTTGATAGTGGTCGACCGCGTCGTAAACGGACTCTGGCTTCGGCCAGGTGGTCGCGGCGTTATCCAGGTAGATGCGGCGAGTTTGAGTCATACGGCTCAATTATACGTAAATTGCGTCGCCGCGAAACTTGACGACGCCGATGCTTACCCGCCGATTTGAAACATCGCTCGTTCGGGACGGACGAATTCGATCGTATTGATGCCGTGGGCAGCCGCTTTCTCGCGCACACAGTCGCGAACAAGGTCGGCCAATTCGTCGTCCGTTCCGCCATGTCGAAGAATGTTCCGGGCGTCCCACTCGGCGGTCGAGAACAGGCAATTGCGGATCTGGCCCTCGGCAGTGAGGCGGAGGCGGTCGCACGCTTCGCAAAACGGCTGCGAAACCGGCTGAATGAGGCCAATATTGCCTGCGCCGTCTGCATAGACAAAATCGCTGGCCGGTTGACTTGCGTGCGGCGGTTCGACTGGCAAAAGCGGGCCGAACTCGTCTTCCAAGATTCGCCGGATCGCGGCCCCGTTGAGCACGTCACGCGATTGCCAGTGCTGGTCCGCGTCGAGCGGCATGTATTCGATGAACCGCAGTTCCAGACCACGTTCGCGAGCAAACCGGGCCAGCGGGATTACTTCATCTTCTGTCAGGCCCTGGATAGCGATTGCATTGAGCCGAATCTTTTCAAACCCGGCGCGCTGAGCAGCCTCGATGCCAGCTAGAACTCGGTGCAGGCCTTCGCGGCGCGAGATTCTTTGGAACGTGGCTTCGTCGAGTGTATCGAGGCTGATATTAAGACGCATGAGACCCGCGGAGCGGAGTTCCGCCGCGAAATCGGCTAGGAGGATGCCATTGGTGGTGAGTGCCAAATCTTCGATCAGCGGCAATTCGGCGAGCATTTTGACAAGCCGCGGAAGGTCGGAGCGGACCAGTGGCTCGCCGCCGGTAAGCCGCAGCCGCCGCACGCCCATTTGCGACACGACGCTCGCAAACCGCGTGATCTCTTCGAACGTGAGAATCTCGTCCCACGGCCGAAAGCGGATGTTTTCGTCCGGCATGCAATAGAAGCAGCGGATGTTGCAGCGGTCGGTCACGCTGATCCGCAAGCTCGTGTGCACGCGGCCGTGGGTATCGAGCAACGGCGATGGATCGGTGAGGGACATGATGTGATTGAAATGCGCTCCGTTCCGCGTCGCGGCTAAACTACGTGCCTGGATGCACCCACTCTGAAGTTCCGTCCGACCATTGCTCGCGCTTCCAAATGGGTACGTCGGCTTTCAGTGAATCGATCAACCATTGGCCAGCGGCGAAGGCGTCGGCGCGATGTGGTGTGCTGACAGCAATCGCCACGCTCGATTCTTTCAGCGGTACGGCTCCCAAGCGATGTACGATAATGCATTCTATCACAGGCCACCGGCGACGGGCCTCGGCTTCGAGCTCCG
>DATBAY010000340.1:0-4284 GCA_036271295.1 Lacipirellulaceae bacterium
GATGGCAGCGGTGATGGGATCAGCGCCGATCGCCATGCCGCCGACTAGATCCGGCATTTTAGCCGCCAGTAATTCGAGCATGCCGGCGCCGATGAGTTGAGCCCCGCGTGAATCGAGCGTGATTTGGCGGCAATCGAGGTAATACTTTGCCTTCTTGCCCGAGGCGAGTGTGAACTCGCCGAACTTGAGCGCGTTGGCATGGATAAGTTCAAGCAGTGCGTTGCGGTCGTACATGGGGAGAGGTCGGAGGTCTGAGGTCGGGGAACAGGACGAAAGCGCCTGCTCAATGGCCACCAACTTACAACCGACAGTGGGCAACGGACAACTGTTTCACGAATGCGTTACCGCCGAATTGAGACCCGCGAGCCGATCGAGAGGATGTCTGCCAAGTCTTCGGCGTCCTGGGGGGAGACGCGGATCGAAGCGGCGCCCGGCGGGCCGACGGCGGCGGTACTCGCGATCATGAGCATGGTTCCGGCCGAAGTCGCGGCGGTACCAGAGGCGTCGCGGAGAATGATCGTGCGATCATTTGTTACCGGCGTGGCCGAAGGCCTGAACGATCCCTGGAGGCCTGCGAGCTTTTGGTCGACTAGCCATTGGCCTTCGGGTACGGTCGTGCCGGGCGGTACTGTCACGGCGAACGTGCCGGCGTAGTTGCCGCCAATTTCGAGGGTTAGTGCGTTGCGATGCAAACTGACGACTGCGGAGAACGGACCGCGAACGACTTTAAGCTGCTGGCCGGGACGAAGCTGGTCGGCGGCAGCGATCCCGTTGATCTTGGCGAGAAGCTGCCAAGGGACGTTGTATTCCTTGGCGATCGTTTCCAGTGTTTCGTTTTGTTTTACAACGTGGGCAGGTTCAAGTTGGTTGTCGGCGGAATAAATGAGAGTTCCGGCCAACTGGTTGAGGAGCGTTTCAACCTTTTGCGATTCAGCGGGCGAGAGCGATTCGTCGCCGTGCCATTTAGAAAGCAGCTGATGAGCTTGCTTCAGGTCGTTGCGATCGAGCGCCGCCTGGATCGCTGGCCAACTGGCGGCGAAGGTGGCGCCTGTCGATGCGCTATTGGCCAGTGGTGTGGGAGTAACCGAAGCTGACGGCGCGGGACTCATAGGCGCCGCGCCGTAGCGATCGTCGGACGCGGCGTTGGGTTGGGTGCCGGCAGCAGTGGCTGGCGTGACCTGGGTATTACTCGTCGGCGTTGTTGGCGGGGTTGTAGGCAACGCAGGCGTGTTGAGCGCGCTCGCGGCGTTTGCAGGCGGCTGGCTTCCAGCTAGCGACAGGTCGGACGGCGTCGGGACAGCTGGGGATGTTGTCGCAATGAGCGGAGGAGCGGCTGAAGCCGATGCGGCCGCCGGTGGTGCTGTTGGTGACGACGCGCTGGGCGTGCTGCCAGGTGTCTCGTTCGGCATGGAAGGAAGCGCCGGAAGTGGGCCGAGCTTTGGGCCAGCGTCGTCGCTGCCAGCGTTAGACCCAAGCGGCGGCACGACGGGCGGCGTAGCGCTTACGGTGGCTGGTAGCTCTGGCAGATCGGGAATGGGCGGCACTTCAGGAGCGGATGACTTGGCTTCGGGAGCGGCGGTCAATTTCGGAGAAGCGTCTGGCAGCATCGACGGGGACGCAGCCGACGAAAGCGCGGGAACGGTGGCGGGTGAAGCTGCGGGAGGCCACGCGGGAGCGGAACTATCTTGCGCGAGAGTCGCTCCACCACCGGCGGCCGCGAGTGGCGGCACCCCGTCTTGGCGTTGTTCAAGCTCCCGGTGGGGACCAGGGCGATGTTCCGGGCCTTCGTTGATCTTCCAATATAAATATCCGCCGACCACGACTAAAACCGTGATCGTGAACAAGGGTCGAATCGAAGCCATCGATCGTCCTCCGTGACGAAGCAGACTGGTCGGCGAGATTGGCGATGGGCTGCGACAGACAGGTTTGTCGAGCGCGCACCACGCGGGCGGGGAATGGTAGCAACTGGCGCGGCACGTCGCTATGTCAGAACAAGCGGCCGATTTTCTATCGCGCAGCCCGTGCTAGCTAGTGGTTTTCGCCGAACGAAGACGTTCGCGGATTGCCTGCAGGCGTTCGCTAAGCTCCTGCTCGAAGCCACGATCGGTCGGCCGATAGTACTCGCGCTCCACGCCTAGATAGTCTTGGGTTGCCACGCCGCCTGGCGCGTCGTGCGCGTATTCGTACCCTTTACCGTGCCCGAGTCGTTTGGCGCCGGCGTAGTGCGAATCTTGGAGATGCCGCGGCACGGGGAGCAGACGGCCCTCGCGGACGTCAGTTCGCGCTTCACTAATCGCGACTGTCGCGGCGTTCGATTTCGGCGCGCAGGCGAGATAGGCGACCGCTTGCGCGAGCGTAAGTTGGCATTCAGGCAGGCCGACGAACTCGCAGGCCTGCATGGCGGCAACGGCCAACGGCAGGGCGTGCGGATCGGCGTTGCCGATATCCTCGCTGGCCAAGATGACCAGGCGGCGGGCGAGAAAGCGGACGTCTTCTCCGCCTTCGAGCATGCGGGCGAGCCAGTAGATTCCGGCGTCCGGATCGCTGCCGCGGATACTTTTGATGAGGGCGCTGGCGGCGTCGTAATGGTCGTCGCCGGTGGGATCGTAGCGGATGGCTTTGCGCTGGACGGCTTCGGCGATGAGTTCGCGGTTAAGGTGCAAGCCGTTGGGGGAGTCGGCAGAGAGGACGGCGACTTCCAGCGCGCCCAAGGCGCGGCGAGCGTCGCCATCGGAAACTTCGGCGAGGAATGTGATTGCGTTGTCGTCGATCGACGCGCCGTGCCGACCCAGCCCGCGGACTTTGTCAGTGAGCGCGCGACGAACCAGCGTCTTTATATCGTCGATTGAAAGCGGTTCGAATTCGAAGACTCGGCTGCGACTTACCAGCGCGTCGTTGACTGCGAAGAAAGGGTTTGAGGTGGTGAGACCGACGAGAATGACGACGCCTTCCTCGACGTCCGGCAATAAAGCATCTTGCTGGGCGCGATTAAAGCGATGAATCTCATCGATCATGAGCAGCGTCGGGCGGCCGCCGGCGGCCACCTCGTTGCGCGCCTCGTCTAAGATTTCACGAATGTCCTTCACGCCACTGGTGACTGCGCTAAGCTGCCGGAACCGGCTGTCGGTTTCCTGAGCCAACAGTCGGGCCAGCGTGGTTTTGCCAACGCCTGGTGGACCGTAAAAAATGACAGAACCAAGCCGCCGAGCTTGGAGCATACGCCAGAGCAGCTTGCCTTCGCCGAGAAAATGTTGCTGGCCGACGAACTCGGCTAAGCTGGTAGGGCGCATGCGGGCGGCGAGTGGTTGCACTTGCTGGAGATTGGCGGCTTCGGATTTGGCGAAGAGATCACTCATGACGTCGGAAATAGCGCGATGGAAGTAACAGACGCCGCGTTCAACGCGGTACGCATCCTAGTGGCTGTCATTGCGGGGCTTGTGGCAATTATAGCGCCCATCGCGCTGACGGTGCACTTAATACTAAGGCCGATCGATCGGGCCGCGAAGCTGCACAACGCGCCGCCGCGATTTTCCGTTGGTGACTTTCTCTGCCTCTTTCTCGCGATTCAGATTCCTCTGGCGGCAATTTCTCGGCTGGTGGAGCCGGCAGAGAGAAACACGTTTTGGTTATTCACCATTGCGACGTGGATGATTGGGCCGCTCACGTGGATCACGTGCGCCCGAACGCTCTCAAAAGCAGGCGTCGTGAAAAGCCTTCATCGATTGATGTTCATGGGCTTTGTCATGCCTGTCGTTTACTACGGCCTGTTTCCTTTTACGTGGTTGAGCGTAAATATTGTGCTCTTAGCCTATGGCGGACGCGACCCTCGGACGCCGACAAATTGGGTGTTCGGCAGTTGGAGCTTGCTGGCGTTGCTGCTAATTCTCAGCTGGTATTTCACGAAGTACATCGTTGGGCAAATCGAGCAGCCAGGCGCGGAGTTGAGCTCGCAGCCGGAGGAAAACATCGCAAATTTGCAAACACCCGATCGCCAGGCGCCGATCGACGCGCAAGTCACGGTTGTCAATTGATCGCGCCCCAGGGCGAGTATCCTTGCTCGTCCATCTAATCGCCGCGAGAGAATTGAGGCCTCGCGATACGCATTTGTCAACCATTTGACAAGGGTCGAAGTCAATTCAGCCAGCGACCAAAAGTCAAGGCTGAAAATGAATCGAAATTGGCCGCAGGCGAACCGACCTATGTTGCTCTTTTTCGAAGCGATTATAATTGGGATACAACATCACGCAGTCGACTTTGACGAGGATTCGCAGAGAGACTGATGGT
>DATBAY010000341.1:0-17534 GCA_036271295.1 Lacipirellulaceae bacterium
AGTCGCGACCGGGGCCGGCGATCGTGAGATTCTTATTGATCGCCGGTAGGACGCTCACGAGGTTTATCGTTCCCGTGACGGAGAAGTTAATCGTATCGCCGGGCGCGGCAGCCAAGGTGGCCTCGTGGAGCGAGGTTCCCGCACCAACGCCGACACCGTTGTTTTCATCGACGAGCGTGTCGACGGTGATCGAAAGCATCTGCCGCGACTCGAGGCGCTCGATCCGCAGGGGGCGGGCGAACGAGAGCGCGGAATTGTTGCGGTTGCGCAAGCGGCGGATCATGTGAGCCCCGAGGCGGACACGAAGAGACGCGGGCCAGGAGGCCGAGTTGGCACTAGTATAATGCCCCCCCTGCGGGGGTTGCAAATCCTCCGCCTCGGAGATGGGTGCCCCGTGTTCGTCTTGTAGGCCGCTTCGATCGATACGGAAGAATGAGCGCGCCCTTGAAGCGCTTTTCGATTATTGCCGAGCTTGAACCAGGGGGGCGCGTTCGGCTCTCGAGGCACGGGCTTTCAAGACATCGAAATTCAGAAGCTGAATTCAGGCGCATCCACCAATTCGCCGGCTTTATACAAATACAGCGGCCCGCGGGTTCCGACTGGAAATCCCGCGGGCCGTGTTATGAAACAGCGAATTCATCCGAGCTCTGCTCGGAAGAAACGCTACTTCTTCTTCGGAGCTTCCATTTTCGGAGCTTCCATCTTCTTTTCGACGGTCGTCGGAGCGGCAGGAGCCGGCTCGGTCGACGATTCGCTGCTCTTCACTTCGCCACCACAGCTCGAGCAACCGCAGCTGCTCGAAGCCTGGCCGCAGCTCGAGCAACCACAGCTGTGCGATTCGCAACCGCAGCTGTGACCGCAGCTCGAGCAACCACAATCGTGGTGGCAGCTGCTGCAACCGCAGCTCTGACAACCACAGCTTTGGCAGCACGAATAGCAACCACCGCAGGAACCGCAGCTTCCACAGCTGCTGTGGAACAGGCCGCTCAAGCAACCACCGCAAGAACCGTGGCTACCACAGCTCCAACCGCCGCAGCTGCCGCAGCTCATGCTGCAACCACCGCAAGAACCACAGCTTCCGCAGCTGCCACCGAAGAGGTGAGCGCTGGCGGTGCAAGGAAGGGCCAAAGCGACCACAAACAAAGCAATGCGAGAGAAATTCATTCCAAGGTCTCCATTCGCGTACGCGTTGCCCGGCGGATGACGTCGCCAAGTGGCGAACCCCTAATCACCGGCCGAGGCTCGAAAAAGACTAGGTCGGGGTTTGCGCGTTGCAAAACCGCCACGCGAAAGAATTGCGGTAGTGAGGGTTGTAACGGTCCAAAGGCCGCCAACGCAGACGGGGGGCGGGTCGCGCGCTGTAAGTGGAGCGATTTTCGCGGAAAGACGAGCCGTGAGCCGCTAATCCGCGGTTGCGAAGCGCGCTGAAGCTGTGCCGAGCCAAGACGGCTTGGCCTCGCACGCGCAGTTACGCCGCTTTTGAGAGATCTGCCATTTTGCGGGCAGTGCGTTTGCGTCGGCCCGTGTGGAATAGTATGTCGAACAGCCAAGGCGCAAAGCGTTTTGCGAAATACATCGCGCGGGCCATGGGCTCCATTACTACTAGCCGGCGATTGCGATAGATGGCCTTAACGGCGGCGTTAGCGACCCGTTCCGGCGTTGTCGTGACAATGCGTGGCGGGGTTTTGTGCGATTCGATGTCTTGTTCCAACGGAGCATTTGTGAAGAGATTCGTTCGTACGAAGCCGGGGCAAACGGCGGTGACTCCGAGCCCCTGCCGGCCAAGTTCGTTGCGCAGCGATTCGCTGAATCCGACCATGCCGAACTTCGACGTGCAGTACGCGGTGACTTTTGGCATTCCAACGAGGCCAAGAACGCTGCAAACGTTCAGCACGTGCGCTTCCTCGCGGGCGAGCAGTGAGGGCAGCAACTCGCGCGTAAACTGAACGTGCGAGAGCAAATTGATGCGAAGTATTCTATCCCAGTGATCGGCGGCCATCCGTTCTACTTTGCCGTAGTAGGTAATGCCGGCATTGTTGACGAGAATGTCGACGCCGTTCCAGCGGCTGAGAACTTCGGCGACGGTCGAGGAAACGTCCTGCGGTTGCGCCATGTCGCAGCGGCGCGTGATGACTTCGACGCCCGAGCGACGCGCTTCGGCGGCTGTTTCGGCCATCCCCTGTTGATCGATGTCGACGAGGAAGAGGTGGACACCCTCTTGGGCGAGGCGGAGCGAGATGGAGCGTCCAATGCCGGAGGCGGCCCCCGAGATTAGCGCTTTTTTGTTGCGGATAACGCGCATTGATGCGTCCTCAAAAACGAAAGCCGGCGACCTTGAGGTCGCCGGCTGTGGAATGTAGAGCAATAGTAGCGCGAGTCGCAATTGCGGTTTGCGCAGTTTGCGTTTCGGAGAAGCGCGGCCTCGCGTTAAGCGGCGGCCTTCTTGCGAGCCGGCATCGGCAGCGGTTCACCAGCGGGGATGACCCGCGTGAACACACCGGTCTCCAAGTCGGCTGGCGGAATCGCGCGGCTGGCGCGAATCTTGTCCTGGCCACGCAACAGGGCGGTACCCCACTTGTCGAGGTGGTACTTGCCGCCGTTGTAAACACTGCGATAGTACTTCTTGTTCGTGTAAGCCGGCACATGCGTCGGGATCACTCGCATGTTGAACGCAAGCCGATGGTGATCCGTCGTGTTCGGACCCGACCCGTGGATGCAGCGCTCGGTGAAGATGATGAACTGACCAGCCGTGACCGGCAACTCGACGCAATCTTCAACTTTTTCGTCGAAGTCGAATGTATACGCGGCTTTGTAGAAGCCTTCATCACCACCGAACTTGATTTTGCGGATGCGGTTATGCGTGCCGCGAGCAAAGCGGAGACAACCGCGTTCCGTCGTGGCATCATCAATCGCGACCCACACTGTAAGTTGGAAGACTTCGCTGCGATCCGGCGGAAAAATGCCCGGATCCTGGTAGTCTTCCACCATGAAGGTGCTGGCTTGATGCCATTGAATGGCCGGCGAGTGCGGGCCCTTGTAGAAATACTGCGAACGCCAGACGAGCAAATCCTCGCCCAATAACTGGGCACAGCGCTCGGTGATGGCCGGGTGCTTCATGTAATTCCACAGCCGCGGCGACTCGAAATGGCGGTCGCGTGGCGTGGCCCAACCGTACGTTTTGCTCTTTTCGTTTTCGAGGGCGAGGACTTCCTTCTTGAAGTCCATCATTTCGTCGTGGCTGAAAGCATCGAACGGACCCAAGAAGCCCTGCGTATAGAAGGTTTTGATGTCCTTCTCGCTCATCTGAAACTTCGGCGCGACTTGCGCCTTCGGCTTAAGCGAGCTGGGCATCTTGAAATAGCAAGTCTGGTCGATCGAAGCTTCGGTGAAGCGGCTCTTGATGAGCGTCCAGAACATTTCGTTCGTCCAGTTATTGACGACCGACTTGATATCTCGCGGCAAGATGAACCGCGGCAGATGGAGCGTTTTGTAGGCCCACAAAACGCTGGTGCCAAACATCAACAGGTAGCGCTGCCACGCGGGCCGCACTTTCGGACTCATGTTCATGACGAAGACTCGCTAACAGGGGGGGGAATAGTTTGTTGCGTATTGTTCTCGAAAACAACCAGAGCTAACCAGTAGGCGGGTCCGGTTACGACGATTGCTAAAAAGTATCGGATAGTAGCGATGGTAACGTTGAGAAGACAAGCGGACTTTTCACGCAGAGGAGCACTTTTTGCGATTGCTTGCTAGCGGATCGGGCCCAGCACTCGCAGGCTGCTGCGCGACAACGTAAATTGAACTAATGCCTCCTACGACATCTCATATTCGGCTTCCAGGACAAGTCGCCGTCCGCCCCCGCACGATCTCCGCGGAGCCTGTGTTCGGCGCGCCGGTTCGCTGGACGCTAGTGGTGCTGGCTTGGATCGCTTTTAGCGTTGCTGGTTACCTTGCGTTTCATTCGGTGACCGGTACCGCGGTTGCTGGCTGTACGCTGGGGAGTGGGCACGGCTGCGACGTCGTGCTTTCCAGCTCTTGGTCCAAATGGATAGGCGTACCTATCGCCGTTCTTGGATTAGCTGTGTACGCAACCTTGGCATCGCTCGCATTGTTTCTCGGCCGCGGCGGGGAAGCGGCGAATCGCTGGATCACCACCATCTTCGTGATGCTCGCAGTCGTGGCGGCGGGCGCGAGCGCCTGGTTTATCGGCGTGCAAGTTTTCGCGCTTCGTACGTACTGCCGGTACTGCTTAGTTGCAGATACGAGTGGAATAGTGCTCGGAATTCTCGCCTTGGGAGCCGCGGTGCAGCGGATAATCGCGCAGCGCAATTCTTCCCGGTTCGGTGGATTGCAACCAGGCTTGATGGCTCTTCGACCAGTCGGCGCCGGCGTGCCACGAACCGCTTCCGCGGCCGCAGTTGCGATGCCCGCGTCACCACCGTCGCTGCTCATGGCGTTCGGCGGCGCACTGCCCCTGCTGGCGATTTTGATCGGTGGCCAGTTGTTGTTTGCCGCGAAGACATACCGCGTCGAAAAGGTGGCACTCACTGATTCAATCGATATGAACGGACGCAATACCAAGGATACGCAGTCGGGGTCAGCCACACAGCGGATCGCAATGAGACCGACTTCCAGCGACGACGACCACAGCGGCATCGAAGATGAGAAGTCGGTCGGCGATACAACGAAGCTCGCCTCCTCGGATGCCAAAGCAAGCGATTCGCATCCGCCTTCCGAAGCGAGCGGGAAAACAACCGACGCTACCGCGCCAGATCCTGGCAAAACGCGGCTCGTAAAGTTTCTCGGCGGAAAGCTGGTGCTCGATATCTATAAGCACCCGATCATCGGTTCGCCCGAAGCGCCCCACATCGTCATCGAGATGGTTTCTTACGATTGTCCGCACTGCCGCAAAATGAACTCGATGATTCACGAAGCGCTCGACCACTACGGAGACCAGGTTGCACTACTCGTTATGCCGATACCACTGGACAAAGACTGCAACAAGCTCATTACCGATCCGGCAGTAACGCACCCTGGTGCCTGCGGCACGGCCCGCATGGTCATCGGGCTGGCAAAGCTTGATCCGAAATCCTTTGCTAGGTTTCACGACTTCCTGATGTCCGGCGATAACGATAAACCGCCGCGGATGGAGAAGATTATCCCCAAGGCCTACGGCATGGTGCCTGCCGACAAGTTGCGCGAATTGCAGCGCGGCCCGGAAGTCGCCAAGCAGCTTGAAAGCTACGTCGATCTATTTGGCCAACTGCAGGCGAAAAGCAAGGACCAGAAAGCCTTTGGGTTGCCAGTGCAAATTCTCGGCGACAACGTCGTCTCGGGCGAGGTTGAAAAAATCGACGACGTCTACAAAGCTTGGGAAGAAAACCTGCACATCGAGCCGAAATAAGCGGGCTTACAGCACCGCGCTTACGAAAATCGGCGCAACATTTCGCTGGGCACAAGCTTCGTAAATCCGCCCGAGCGAAAGCCAGCCAAATCGAGCGTCACGAATTTGAATCCCAAGCGCGTGAGCCTGTCGACGACGGCTTGGCGCGTTTCCGCTTGGCACAATTGCGGTAAGCGATCCAGCGGCACTTCAATGCGAGCCATGTCGTCTGCATGATATCGAACGCGCAGCTCTGCCATGCCCAGTGACCGCAAGAATCGCTCTGCCTCGTCAATCATTGCAAGCCGCTCGGGCGTCACTTGCAAGCCGTACGCTACTCGGCTTGACAGGCAGGGAGTGGCCGGTTTTTCAGCGATCGGCAGGTTCCAAGTCGCCGCAAGGGCTCGCACGTCTCGCTTCGTGAATCCGCACTCCGCGAGCGGGCTGCGCACTTTGTGCTCGTCGGCGGCCCGAAGCCCGGGCCGGTAATCGCCGAGGTCGTCAGCATTCGAACCATTGGCGACAACCTGCACACCAAGCCGATCGGAGAGGTCACCAAGCTGCGAATACAACTCTGTTTTGCAGTGATAACAGCGATCGGCGTGATTGGCAACGTAATTCGGATTGGCAAATTCCTCCGTGGCAAGCACCACGTGCCGGATCCCGATCAGGCTCGCCAGCTGCTTCGCATCGGTAAGTTCGCCAACTGCGAGCGCGGCGCTTGTGCCAGTCACGGCAACGGCTCTCTCTCCCAATGCGAGCTGAGCAGCCTTCGCAACGACCGCGCTATCAACGCCCCCGGAAAAGGCAACGGCGCAAGACTCATACGTTGCAATGAGCGCGAGCAACCTTTCACTCTTTTCCACCAGGTTGTCGAGAGACTCGCTCATGGCAGCATTATACGCAATCCGCTGCCCGAGCGCGGAGACGCTAACTTTCGAGCCGTTTCAGCTCGTCGCGCAGCATCGCCGCATCCTCATAGCGCTCCTCGTGAATTGCGGAATCGATCTGCGCTCGCAGTTCGGCCACACGATCCATTGAGGTGGGCGCCAAGGCGGTATCGACGAGTGTCTCCGGTTCATCGCTTTTGATTCTGGTGAGAATCTCTTCTTTCCAACGACGCAGAAACGTGAGCTCGCCGACCTGCGAAGCCTGGTTCACTTGGTCGTATTCTTCAAGAAACTGCTCAATTCCGCGAATGCCCGCATCGAGAACCCCGGCCGCGGCATCCCACTGCTCCAGCTCGACGAGCGGCGTCGCAACCGCGCGGGCATGCATCATGGTCACGTACGGGCGCCACTGGTCGAAGCGAAGCTTATCGCGGTCATCCCGCGCGTGCTCGCGCACAAAAGAAAATAAACGCAGATTACGCTCCGTGTCGCGCGCACAGAGCTCGTAATAACCGAGGTGCCAGAAGCAAATGTACCGATGGTAATACTGCACGCCTTCGCGAAGCAGCTCGCCGCAATCTTCAGGTTCCAACCGATAAGGTGCGCCATCGGGATGCGCAGCATCGTGATCACGCTGACGCTTCTGATGGTATTCGAACCAAGAGCTCGAATCGTGAATACGCCGCCCATCCGGCCGGCCGTCGAATTCTAGCTGCAAGACGCCGAGGTCCAAACGGAGCTGAATCTTGCGGCGCCCGTCATCTCCTTCGATGATGCGCACCGTGATTTCATCAGGCCGGTAAGACCAGTCTTTCAGAATTGGATCGATGTCGCGTGACACGCTTAATTCCCATTTGAAGCAGGGCAAAAGGCCGCCCGGGGCCGTGCAATCGCACGGTCAATAGTATTCCAAAGGGGATTGGGAGAAAACGGCGGATTTGAGTTCGGGCACTTGGCCGCCCGTTGGCTTGCCGGGCTCAGGCGCCCGGATCGCGAGTTACCCGTTCGAGCATTTTAGTGTTCCGCTCGACAGCTAGGATGATCGTCCGCTGCTCAACGCCATCCGGCGAGCTGGCGATAATGGGGATAACCTGCCGCCGGTCGGGAAGCGCCATCCGCACCGTGAAGCTGCCGTCTTCGCGCAGCGGGACGGGCTCGCCTTGCAGCGTAACGTGAGCGGCGGCGTCTGTGACTCCAAACACGATTAGCTCTGCATCGACTGCAAACGGCAGCTCTTGGATACCGGTCATTGCACGAGCCGCGCCGCCGCCGTACCGGGTCTGCATCGGCGTGCCCATTGGCCGCCGCAAACGCTCCTCGAGCAGTTCTTGCAACTCGAGGCTCGTGCCGCGGTCCGAGTAGCCGCCGCTCATAGCAAAGATGCGGTCAGCGTTTTGATCAATATCCGCCCAATTCTCATCGATCGAATCGCTCGTACCGGCAGGCGGCGTAATCACGGTGTTGCTGCGAGCCAGACAATAGAAATGGCCGCCGGCCGTCAGGTAGCCGATTTCCATGCGAAACTGCTGCGGCGGACTTTGCACGTCAACGTACCAGTGTTTCACTCCGCCATGAATGATGATTTCTCGCTGCAGCTCCGCAGCGCCGTCCGCGGCCACCCGAAATAGTCGAAGGATCGGCTTCGTCGCATGCCAATGCTGCCCCAGGGCCGATTGTGCTCTCTCAACACTTCGCGGATTAAGTTCCCAATAAGCATGGAGCCAATAGGGATCGCGGACCATGACCACCAGCCGGTCCTGCCGCGAGGAATTGGCCTGCGAATCAACGGTTCGCAATTGTCGGCTATCCGTAATTTGTGAGCGCAGCTCGCGAAGCCGTTCTTGTTCCCGACTGGTACGTGCCGCTTTGCCGTTTTTCGTAGACGTAATCAAACCGTCTGCGTGGCCGTTGGCCGATTTTCGGCCTTTTTTCTTGGCGTGACAAATAAGGGCCTGGACGAGCTCATCCTTCCGCATCGAGTGCCAGCCAGGAAGCCCCGCCGATCGAGCCAGCTGGGCGAGGTCCTTACAACTTTGGGTGCGTAATGTAGACGCGGTCATTAAGAAAGCCCTGCCTGATTCAAGCTGTTCAATCGGACGTGCCCAAATACCGTTGCATCGTCCTTGAACCAGTGAACCAAGCGGCTCTTATGCGACCGCGTTTGGTGCTGACGCGAACTCGAAGTGGGATTGTGGAGTCGACGGCGATTTCATCGCCCTGTTCCACTCAGCCGATCGGATGGAGACCCGTCAGCTACCCTAGTTAAATTCGCTATTCCCGCTGCGATTTATACTAATAGAAAAACCGAATTCTCGCAACTAATTTGCGCTCAGTCGAATGGGCCAATCAAGCCGCAAACACTTACAGTTAAAACACTAACGCCTCATTGCGGCGATTGCGGATGCCTTCAAATCGGCCCTCAACGGCAGGCCACGAAAACAACCGGAGAAACTTCGAAACGGCCCATCACACGTTCGTTTGCGAGCCCGAAGCCCGAGTCGGAAAAACTTTGTGAAAAAAAGCACAATTTCGACGTAAGCCGTTGACAGCAGCCAATGATGCGAGATAAATTGCTCAACCTGCGGCAGAAAAATACCCACGCTCACGGTGGAGAATCTGCCGTGATTTTCGGGTGTGCTCCGGTGCTTTATGGGGCTGTTGTCGAGGCTCTTTTTTGAACTTCGACCGGCAGCGTGCTGCAACGGCCAATTCGGTGACCAATCGTTCCGACGACCGCTCTGCGCTAGCGACAGCATACGAGTGGGCGACGCGAATTATCGTGGTTTCCCTCGAAATGGTCCTCCCGGGCTTGGTCGGCTACTGGATCGATACGCACCTGAACACGGTTTGTTTGTTTTTGGTAATTGGGCTGACTGTCGGCAGTGTGGTCGCAATGCGGCACCTGATCAAGTTGGCCCGCGAAAGTTCTGAAAAGCGTTAATCGTGCGACGACCGCGGGTCAAAGAGCTCTAAAAGTGGTCAAAAGCCCGTTAATACATTCTGCGATCAGGCTGCCTGGCGCCGGCCATCATTCGCTCCCGGCGATGGTTGCCACATTGGTCACGGCCATCATTTTAGCGCCGTTCGCATTCCAGCAATTTGGCGTATCGGGTTTGATTGTCGTTCTGAGCTTCGCATTCTCAATGATCGTATCCGTGCTAGCGACATCCTGGGGCACTGCCAAACTCGCTCAGAATCATGACCAGGTGGCAAAGCTGTTCACCTCGAGTGGCGTACGCATGGTGGCGCCGCTGATTATCGCGGTCGTCGTCGTCGCTGCGCGGGGCCGCCTCGCGCCAGTCGAATCGGTGTACTACGTATTGCCTCTGTATTTGTGCATGTTGATCGTCGACGTTGCGGCTTGGGTCCGCGATGTGAAGGCGCCGAACGGTCTTGGCCGTATGCCCTGTCCTTCGGTAGCGAGCGGAGAGGACATCTGATTCATGGCGGAAGACGCCCTTAATCCGAGCCATCTGTTTGGGCACGTTCAGGATGCGCCGTACTTCGATGTGCCGCGCAAATTATCGCCGGATGGTCACGGGCACATCTATCTGCCGCAGCCGCTTGCGAAGCCGCTCACCGACGCCGATGGAAAGCCAGTACTCGATGCCCACGGCCACCCACGCTATGAGCCGGTTTGGCGCGCCCAGACTTCATCGCCGTTAGTCAATCAAATCATCCAACCGCTCGATTTCGTGCTGACCAAATTCATGGTGCTCGAAGTAGTGGTCGCCTTGATTATGTGTGTTTTGTTCATGGGGTTGGCATTTCGAATTCGGCACGGCGGCACGCCGAAAGGCCGGCTCTGGAACATGCTCGAGGCCTTCCTGATCTACCTGCGCGACTTCGTTTCGGTGCCGTCGATCGGCTCGCACGACGCTCACAAATTTGGGCCGTTGGTGTGGACCGTATTTTTCTTCGTGCTCGGCTGCAATTTGATGGGAATGTTGCCGTGGGCCGGATCGCCGACGGCGTCCTTCGCCGTGACCGCCGCCTTAGCCTTCGTTGTTTTTCTGACGGTTATCGGTTCAGGAATGGCGCGCCTGGGCGTGTGGGGATTCTGGAAAGCCCAGGTACCGCACATGGATTTGCCAAAGCCGGTCGCCATCCTTTTGGTCCCGATGATTTTTTGCATCGAAATCTTCGGATTGTTGGTGAAGCACTTCGTATTGGCCGTGCGTTTGTTGGCCAACATGATCGGCGGACACGTGGTGCTTGCCGTATTGCTGGCCTTCATTACGGCGACCGCGAGCTCGTTAATGTTTTGGGGAGTTATGCCCGCGAGCGTTCTGGGCGCGACCGCCCTGAGCCTGCTTGAACTGCTCGTGGCGTTTATCCAAGCGTACATTTTTGCGTTTTTGACCGCGCTGTTCATCGGTATGGCCGTTCATCCACACTAGCCGACCATTCGACTGCCGGAAGGCAGATGCCGGTTTTCGATTACACCTAAGTTGATAACAATTCGCTTTCACTAAGGAGATAAGATTGTGGCAAACGTAATTCGCATTGGCGTGATGTGCTTGGCCGTGATGGCAATGGCTTCGACGGCGATGGCCCAAACGGCAACCCCGGCAGCCGGAACCGCCGCGGCCCCCGCGAGCTTCAGCATGAACCTCGGCGCCGCTCTCGGCGCGGGCGTGGTGATTCTGGGTGCTGGTTTGGGCATCGGCAGAATTGGTGGTCAGGCCGTTGAAGGTATGTCGCGTCAGCCCGAGGCGGCCGGCAGCATTCAGACGGCAATGATCATCGCGGCGGCACTTATCGAAGGTGCTACCTTCTTCGCGTTGATCGTGGTTCTGATCAAAGGCTAAGCGACTTAAGGGCGTACGATGAGCTTTGCACGGTTTAGTTTTGCAGTTCTGATCGCGAGTATCGTGGCAGCTGGCGGTGCCAATCGGCTTTCCGCGGCTGCCCCCGAAACTAAGGTCGTTGACCCCAGCGCGAAAGTAGAAGCCGAGGCCGAACAAGAGTCGGGACCGAATCCATTGGCGTTCGACCCAGATTTGGCCATATTTACGGCGGTCATCTTCCTGCTGCTGGTCGGAATACTTGGCAAATTCGCGTGGCCGCAAATTACGGCGGCTCTCGATGAGCGCGAACGCAAGATCTCAGATAGCATTGCGGCCGCCCAGGCTCAAAATGACGCTGCCAAGAAGCTCTTGGCGGAGCATGAGGCAAAGCTTTCGGCCGCGGCGGGTGAAGTCCGCACGATGATCGAGGAAGCGCGCCGCGACGGGGACGCACTGCGCAAGCGGATCGAAGCCGAGGGGCAAACCGCAGCGAAGAACGAGCTCGATCGCGCGGTCCGCGAGATCGGTCGTGCCCGAGATGCCGCCGTTCAGGAGTTGGCCGTCTCGAGCGCGAATGTCGCCGTCGACCTCGCTCGGGGCATCGTGAAGCAGGATATTTCCGCCGATCGACAAAAGCAGCTCGTTCACGACGCGCTGGGCAAATTGACTGCTACGGCTCCGAGTAACAACTAACCCGGCACGTGATCATGGCATCGATGGAAGAAAGCCAGAAGCCGAAGCACGATACCGTAATGGACGTTGCGGAGGAGCAGATCGCGCGCGTTTATGCCAAGGCGTTCCTTGGCGCAACCGAAAAATCGGCGGACGCTGACGGCTTGGTCGAAGAGCTGACGTCATTTAGCGATGACGTGCTCAATCGCTTTCCGAAGCTCGAGCAGGCCCTCAACTCGTCGTTAGTTTCGGAAGAACAAAAAGAGCAGATGCTCGGCCGCATCTTTTCCGGAAAAGCTTCACAAGAAGTGCTTAATTTCCTTAAGGTTTTGTCGCGCCACGGCCGTTTGAACCTGGTTCGGCAGGCGGCCCGGTTGGTGAAAAGCATGCATGCCAAGCGTCGCGGCATGACCGATGTGGAAGTGCGGGTTGCGGCGCCGCTCGATGATGCGACTTACGCCGAGATCCTCACCCAGCTGCGCAAATCGCTGGGAACCGAACCCGTGCTTACGGTAAAAGTTAATCCCGCACTGCTCGGTGGTATCGTGATCCGCGTCGGCGATCGCGTGTACGATGGGTCAGTACAATCCCAGCTCGAGCGCATGCGTGCGACGATGATTAGTAAAGCGACCCAGCAAATCGAATCGCGCCGCGATGCGTTCATGACTGTGTAGTAGAAGTAGTCCCAAATCGCGGCAATGAAATTAAGCTTAATAAACCAAATACAAAGAATACGTCAGGCTCGGTCTGACCTACGAGCGACAGTCTCGGAGATGACATGAAATTCAATAGCGACGAAATCGCCTCCGTCATTCAGCAGGAAATTCAGCAGTTCGAATCGCAGATCGACGTTCGCGACGTCGGCCGCGTGCTGGAAGTCGGCGACGGTATCGCCCGCGTTTACGGCCTCTCGGGCGTGATGGCTCAAGAGATGGTCGAGTTCTCGAACGGCACGATCGGTTTGGCGTTCAACCTCGAAGAAAACTCGGTCGGTATCATCATTCTCGGCGATTACCTTCAGATTGCTGAAGGGGATGAAGTCCGCAGCACCGGCCGCCTGCTAAGCGTGCCGGTCGGCGATGAGCTCCTCGGCCGTGTCGTCGATCCGCTCGGCAACCCGCTCGATGGCAAAGGCCCGATCGTCACCAAGAATCGTCGCCCGGTTGAAATCATTGCTCCCGGCGTGGCGGAACGTCAGTCGGTGGGCGAGCCTCTGCAAACCGGTCTGAAGGCGGTTGATGCCATGACTCCGGTCGGCCGTGGCCAACGCGAACTCATCATCGGCGACCGCAAGACGGGCAAGACCGCCATCGGCATCGACGCGATCATCAACCAACGCGGGTCGGGTGTGAAGTGCTTCTACGTAGCGATTGGTCAGAAAGAATCCACTGTCCGCGGTGTGATCGAACGGCTCACGGAAACGGGCGCGATGGATTACACGACCGTTATCGTCTCCGGCGCGTCCGCCCCTGCCCCGCTGCAATACGTCGCCCCGTACTCGGGCACGTCGATGGCCGAGCACTATATGTTCAACGGTGGCCATGCACTTATTGTGTATGACGACTTGAGCAAGCAAGCCGTAGCCTACCGCCAGTTATCACTGTTGCTTCGCCGCCCACCGGGCCGCGAGGCGTATCCAGGTGACGTGTTCTACTGCCACAGCCGGTTACTCGAACGTTCGGCGAAAATGTCCGACGCGCTTGGCGGCGGTTCGCTCACCTCGCTCCCGATCATCGAAACTCTCGAAGGCGAAGTGTCGGCCTACATTCCAACGAACGTCATCTCGATTACCGATGGCCAAATCTACCTGCAGCCAGACTTATTCTTCGCCGGTGTGAAGCCGGCCATGAACGCTGGTATTTCGGTTTCCCGCGTCGGTGGCGCCGCTCAAATCAAGGCCATGAAAAAGGTGGCCGGCGGTTTGCGTCTCGACTTGGCGGCGTTCCGCGAACTCGAAGCGTTCGCGCAACTCGGTACCGAACTCGATGCGGAAACTCAGGCTCGTCTCGACCGCGGTTATCGCATGGTCGAGATCCTCAAGCAGACCAACTACAACCCGATGAACGTGATCGACCAGGTTCTCGTGATTTACGCCGGCACGCGTGGTCACCTGGACAAGGTGCCGATCGCCGATGTTCAAGACTGGGAAAAGCAGTTCCTCGCTTTCATCCACGACCGAAAGGCAGACCTCTACAAGGGCCTGACCGAGAAGAAGGATCTGACCGACGAGATCACTGCCCAAATTGAAGCCGCAATCAAAGAGTTCCACACGCAGTTCGCCGCCGGCAAAGCCAAGGCCGCGAAACCATAAACAAGCGTTTATAAAGGGTGCCTGGGGCAATGCCCCAGAGCATATGTCACAAACTGGGGCGATGCCCCAGCCACTCACTCGATAGCCCCATGGCCAATCCACGCCTCCTAGATAAACGACGCAAGTCGATCCGCAACATTCGCAAGATCACGCGGACGATGGAGCTGATCGCGACCGCGCGGTTCAAGAAAGCGATGGACCGGGCCTCGGCGGCGACCGCCTACACGAACCGCATGACGAAGCTCGTGCAGGATTTGCTCGCGAGCGGTTTGGACGTTCACCACCCCTTGCTCGAAAAGCGTGAGAAGGTCGAAAACGTCACGTTACTCGTGCTGACCGCCAATCGCGGTCTCTGCGGTGGCTTCAACGGCAACCTGCAGCGCGCCGGTTTCCATCGCTGGATGGAGCTCAAGCAATCGATTCCAAATTGCAAGCTCGAGATCGTCGGCAAGCGCGGCATCGCGGCCTTCAAGTTCCGCGGCATTACGCCCGATGCGACCTACTCCCACTTCGAAGACAAGCCCTCGTTCGACGAAGTCGACGTGATCGCCAGCCGCTATTTGGATGAGTACATCACCGGCAAGCTCGATCGCCTCGACGTGGTCTACACCAAGTTCCAAAGCATCGCGCGGCAACAGGTGACGATCGAAACGCTGTTGCCTCTGGGCGCAATCGGTGCCGACGCCGCGGCCGCGACTGGGAAGGCCGCCATCGAAGAATCGAAAGCACCGAGCGGCCGCAACGCGATCTACGAATTCCTGCCGTCCCCTGACAGCATTCTCGAAGAAGTAGTCCCCGCGAGCTTTAAGATCAAATTATTCAAGTGTTTTCTCGATTCCGCAGTAAGCGAACAGATCGCTCGCATGGTTGCCATGAAGTCGGCTACGGAGAACGCCGGCGATCTGATCCACACCTTGAGCCGCCAATACAACCGAGCCCGCCAAGGCCGCATCACGTCCGAACTCATGGACGTCATCGGCGGCGTCGAGGCCCTAAGCTAACCATTTAGCCGCCGGCGAGTCGCCGGCGGCCAACCACCATACAAACGTCCCGTCGAATTCTGAGATTCCAAATGTCCACCGCAACAACCCAAAACGTAGGTCGCATCACGCAAGTCATCGGCTCGACGTTCGACGTCGAATACGCCGAAGACCAGCTGCCCGCAATTTACAACGCCGTAAAGATCGTCTCCGATCATAAGGGCGTGAAGATCAACCTCACTGGCGAAGTGCAGCAACATTTGGGCGGCGGTCGCGTCCGTTGCGTCGCGCTCGGTAGCACAGATGGTCTCATCCGTGGCCAGGATTGCGTCGACACCGGCGAGCCCGTGAAAGTTCCCGTCGGCAAAGCCACGCTCGGCCGAGTGTTCAACATCACTGGCGATACGGTCGATGGCCGCGGCCCGGTCGATGCTGAAGAATATTGGCCGATCCACCGCGATCCGCCGAAGCTCGCCGACCTCTCGACGAAGACCGAACTCTTCGAAACGGGCATCAAGGTGATCGACCTGCTCACGCCGTTCGTTCGCGGTGGTAAAGCTGGTTTGTTCGGCGGTGCCGGTCTCGGCAAGACGGTTATTCTCACCGAGCTCATCGCTCGTATCGCCTCCGCGCACGGCGGTTACTCGGTGTTCGCGGGCGTTGGCGAGCGGACCCGCGAAGGGACCGACCTCTGGCACGAAATGCAAGACGCCAAAATCGGCGATACCGGCCGCAGCGTTATCGACCAGACCTGCATGGTGTTCGGTCAGATGAACGAGCCGCCCGGATCGCGCCTCCGCGTCGCGCTCTCCGCCCTTACGATGGCCGAGTACTTCCGCGACAAGACGGGCGCCGACACGCTGCTGTTCGTCGACAACATCTTCCGCTTCTCGCAAGCAGGTAGCGAAGTGTCCGCCCTCCTCGGCCGTATGCCTTCCGCGGTCGGTTACCAGCCAACGCTTGCCAGCGAAATGGGCGCCCTGCAAGAACGGATTGCGTCGACCAACAAGGGCGCCATCACCTCGGTGCAAGCCGTCTACGTGCCGGCCGACGATCCGACAGACCCCGCCCCGGCCACCGCGTTCGGTCAGCTCGACGCGTTCGTCTATCTCGAGCGCTCGATTTCGGAAAAGGGTATTTACCCGGCCGTTGATCCGCTGGCGTCGAACAGCCGCATTCTCGATCCGCAGTACGTAGGCGAGCGGCACTTCAAGTGTGCCCGCCGCGTGCAAACGATTTTGCAGCGGTACCGCGAGCTGCAAGACATCATCGCGATTCTCGGCGTCGACGAACTGGCCGAAGAGGATAAGCTCGTCGTGCAACGCGCTCGTCGCATCGAGCGGTTCTTGTCGCAACCGTTCCTGGTGGCCGAAGTGTTCACCGGCAAGCCGGGCGAGATCACCCCGCTGGCCGAAACGATTCGCAGCTTCGAAGAAATCTGCGACGGCAAGTGGGACCACCTCCCGGAAAGCGCCTTCTTGTACGTCGGCGTCATCGAGCAGGCTGAAGCCCAGTGGAAGAAGCAACAACAAAAACAATAGACTTTCGACGTTTAACCGCGACGCACAGGTCGGCTTTGCGACTGCAGCGGAGCGCGTTCTGACTCCAACCAACCATGGCCGACATACACGCCACCACATCCACGACTCTCCGCTGCATCGTCGTCACGCCCGAGGCAACGGCGGTCGACACGCCTTGCGAATTTGTCGCCGTTCCGCTTGCTGATGGCGAAGCCGGTATCGCGCCCGGGCGCGCCGCGCTCATCGGCCGACTCGGATATGGCGAGCTCCGAGTCCGCCATGGCGGCCAAACCTCTCGCTATTATGTCGATGGCGGCTTCGTTCAAGTCGCCGATAACCTGGTTTCCGTACTTACCAACAAAGCCGTCGAAGCCGCTAACTTGAATGCGGGCGCCGCACAAGAACAGCTCGTTCAAGCTCGCTCGGCACACGCCGCCGGCGAGGCAGAAATGGCGGCCCGCGATCGACACATTGCTCAAGCTCGCGGACAGTTGCGCGTCGCCGGCCACACGGGCGCCGCGCGAACCGGCCACTAGAGTATATTTTTATTTAAGGCGATCCGATGGGTGCCTGGGGCAACGCCCCAGAGTTTTGCTAGAAATGTAGCGCTGCCTCAGGCATTTAGCACGACACCCGCGAAGCGCGATAAGCGCCGCCTCAATCCTTCTTTTCGAACACGTCTTTCAAATCGTCCGACGATTGATAGCGAATCCCCTCGTTCGAAAGAATCTCCTCCGTCGCCGCTTCCAGGGCGCTACGGGGAAATACGAGCGATTCGCTTCGCTCTGACATTTCGAACCGCAGAAACTCTTCTTTGCTGTCGCGAATCATCTCGGCGAGCCTCCGCAGGTTCTTCACTGGTTTGCCGTTAAGCTTGCCAATTACGCCGAGCGGGCGATTATCGTAGCCCTTGATGAGCGGATGCGGGAACATTCGCGTTGCCAGAACGACGACTTGCTCACCCGGTTCGTGCGGCTTGTCGTACATC